>DASSGC010000542.1:0-20579 GCA_035693765.1 Acidimicrobiales bacterium | reverse complement strand
CTCGACCGCCTGCGTCTGGATGATGCCGGTCAGCTTGACCTCGGCCCCCATCGACCCGTCGAGGTAGAAGTACCAGTAGAAGCCGTACTCGTAGTTGCCGACGGTGGCGATGAACGACACGACCATCCGCCGCGAGCGGCGCACCTCGGCGACGTCGCTCGCCATCTTGTAGTGCTTCCAGAGGATGCCGCAGTCCTCCTCGTGCAGGCAGATGGCCTGCGGGATGGTGATGGCGGCGCCGTTCTCGTCGCACATGGCGACGTCGAGGTAGGTGATCTCACCGAGGCAGTCGCACCCGAGCTTCAGCGAGTTCGCCAGCTTGCCGAGGCCGATGTCGCCGGCGTCGAAGGCGTTCTTCCACCAGTGGTTGAGCGACGTCGACCCGTACGGGACGATCATCTCCGACAGGCTGGCCCGGTGGACGACGGGCCGGAGCCGGTCGCCGTCGGTGTAGCCGATCGTGTGCAGCACCAGGCCCTCGATCGGGTGCATGGAGATCCGCATGCTCCACGGGCCCCACGCCAGGTGCCCGTCGGTGACGGTGAACCCGGCGCCCTCGGGCTGGACGATCTCCAGGGGCGCCAGCGTCCGGGTGGCGCCCACGCTGTCGGCGTCGTAGCGGCCGTGGGGGGTGGGGACCGGGACGACGTCGCCCTCCTGCACCTCGACCACCTCGTGGGTGTCGCGGTCGACGATGACCACCAGGTTCTCGACCGGGCGGGCGTAGGCGTTGTCGCCGACGTGGTCGATGACGTAGGTGACGCCGCGGCCCAGCCGCCGGCCGGTGGCGTCGACGTCGAGGCCGAAGTTGCTGGCCGGCCACGGGTCGATCTGGACGAGGTCGAGGTCGGTGATGCCGCGGCGGGCCATGGCCGCCCGCCAGCCGGGGTCGGCCTTGATGGCCTCGCCGTCGACGAACCACTCCTCCAGCATGATCGGGGGGTGGGCGCCGGGCCGGTCGGTCACGTCGACGACCGACCCGGTGGTGAGCGACACCGTCACCCACTGGGTGAGGCGCCGGGGCCGGTCGTAGGTCACGCAGGTGACGAGCCGGGGCAGCGGGGTGCCGTCCCAGCCGAGGACGTCGGCCTTCGGGGGCTCGGCCAGCGCCGTGTACACGAACCGGGCGCCGGGGGCGACGGCGTCCGACGCGGTGACGATGGCGCAGGCCGCCTCGACCTCCGCCGCGGTCAGCGGGGCGAGGGGATGCCGGACGGCGGGGTCGGGCGCCGGCTCGGGGCTGGTGCCGGGCGGGGTGTCGAGTGCGGTCACGGTGCTTCCTCTCGGACGAACGGGCGGGTGGGTCGACTCGGCAGGCGTCGCGGCCGTCCCGCGGCCGGGGCGCCTCCAGCCTGGCAGGTCAGCCGGGGAGGGCGTCGAGCGTCGCGAGGTGGGCGAGCCGCTCGTCCTCGGACACGGCGGCCGCCGACCGGCGGCCCAGGACGTACACGAGCCCGCCCACGGCCAGGGTCACGACGCAGATCACGCCCACGTTGGCCATCCAGGTGCCCTTCTCGATGTCGGGGCTGAACGGCAGGGTGAACGTGTAGTAGATGCCGGCGGTGGTGCCCGCGGTCCCGATCAGCGACACGGCGACCGCGGCGACCCGCCCGCCGGGGATGCGCCAGAACGCCTCGCCCGCGTAGCGGTCGGCGTAGCGGAAGCGGGCGATGACAGCCGGGAGGAAGAAGCAGTAGCCCGACGCCAGCCACAGCACGGTCAGCGCCCCCTGGAGCGACAGGAACATCGTGATCAGCGACTGCTGCGAGTAGAGCACCACGATGGCGGCCGAGGTGATGACGCCCTGGAGCAGCAGCGCCGTCACCGGGTTGCGGGTGCGGGCGTTGAGGTGGGTGAACAGGCGGGGCAGGTGCTTCTCCAGGCCCGCCGCGGATCGGCCGTCAGGGGTGGTCGCCGGCGGCGTGGCCCGGCCGGATGTCGGCGGCCGCGCCGAGACGGAGGGGCGCGAAGTCGGCGGGCGGCGCCGAGGCCACCACCGGCTCGCCGACGACCAGCACGTGGTCGCCGCCCTCGTCGACCAGCGATGTGCGGGCGAGCACCAGCCGCGCCGGGCAGCGGTCGAGCAGCGGCACGCCTGCCGGTCCCGGCCGCCACGCGACACCGGCGAACTTGTCCACCGCGTCGCCGGTCAGCGCGCCGAAGTGCTCGGCCAGGTCGTGGTCGCCGGCGGCGAGGAGGTGGACCGCCAGGTGGGTCGCCCGCAGCCCGACCCGGTAGGTGTGGTTGGCCTTCGACAGCCACACCGCGTAGCGGGCCGGCGCGATGCTCGACTGGGCGTGGAACCCGACGAGGCACCCGGCCCGCTCCCCGTCCACCGCGGTCGTCACCACCGCCATGGCGCTGTCGGCCGCCGCCACGACGGCATCGAACGCGTCCGCGGGGTCGCTCTCCATGTCCCCTTGTTACCCCCCGAACCGGGTCGGGACGAGCGCGTCCGGCGCGATCACGCCGACCCGGTTCGTCCCGGCGGGGGCCCGCCCCCTTTTCCCCTTTGCGGGATTGGCGCGCGTGCCTACGGTTAGCTCGCGCGGGCGGGCGTCCACCACGGAGGAGACGACGGCATGGCTGAACGACTCGCCGGTGCGGAGATCGCGTTCCTGGCCGCCAACGAGGGCGTCGAGCAGGACGAGCTGACCGAGCCCTGGGCCGCGGTGGCCGCGGCCGGCGGGCGACCGGTGCTCGTGGCCCCCGCGCCCGGGGAGCTCCACACGGTGCACCACCGGGCGCCCGCAGACACGTTCGACGTCGACGTGACGGTGGCGGAGGCGGACCCCGGCCGCTTCACCGGCCTGGTGCTGCCGGGCGGCGTGGCCAACCCCGACCGGCTGCGGATGGACGACCGGGCGGTGGCCTTCACCAGGTCATTCTTCACCGCCGGCGCGCCGGTGGCGGCCATCTGTCACGCCCCCTGGATGCTGATCGAGGCCGACGTGGTCCGCGACCGCGAGCTGACGAGCTGGCCGAGCCTGCGGACCGATCTCCGCAACGCCGGTGCGACCTGGGTCGACCGCGAGGTCGTCGTCGACACCCGCGGGCCAAACACCCTGGTCACCAGCCGCAAGCCTGCGGACCTGCCGGCGTTCTGCGCCGCCCTGGTCGAGGCGTTCGCCAGGGCGAGGACCGCCGTCCGCTGAGAGGCTGCGCGGAGAGGTCACGTCGCCGCGCGTGGGCCTGGCGAGCGCCCTACCCGCTCGGCCGCTGAGACACTTCGCGGATGGGTCACGTCGCTGCCGGTCACCGTGCCGCATCGCCGGTCGGCCGAGCTGTCGAGCTGCTGCTCCCGCCCCAAATCGCCGCGCGTGGGCCCTGGCGAGCGCCCTATCCGCTCGGCCGCTGAGGCCGGGGCCGAGCGGCCGGCGATGCCGTAGAGCGGCGCGGCGGCGGCGAGCACGACCGCGCCGGCCAGGAGCGCCCAGGCCGCGCCCGCCCGGTCGGCGACCACGCCCAGGGCGAGGGCGGCGACGATGCCACCGGCGCGGGAGGCGAGGCTGTTGGCCGACAGCACGGTCGTGCGGTGGTCGGGGCCGACGGCCCGGTGGACCATGCCGTAGTGGACGACGTTGGCCGTGCCGTGCACCAGGTAGAAGCCGAGGTACCCGGCGACGAAGGCGCCCGGCCCGCCGACGGCGGCCATCACCGCCGCGGCCGCCCCCTGGACGACGCGCAGGCGGGCGCCGGCCCGGGCGGGCGAGCCGCCCCCGGCCCCGGCGACCACCCGGCCGGTGAACGCCGACCCGACGGCGCAGACGGCCCAGCCGGCGGCCGCCGCCAGCGCGTAGGCGGCCACCCCGCCGGTCGCGTCCCCGACCAGCGACACCATCCGCGGTGCCGAGAACAGCTCCACCGCGACGAGCCCGGCGCCCCACGACAGCTCGACGCCGGCGAGGGCCAGCAGCGTCGGCGACCGGGCCATGAGCCGAGCGGTCCGGCCGACGACGGCCGGGGCCCCGGCCACCGCGGCGCCCGCGGCGGTCAGGCCGCGACCCCGCCGGGTGGGTTCCCGCAGCAGCGCAGCCAGCGCGACGACGTCGATCACCCGCAGGGTCAGGGCCGCCAGCACGGGGACCACCAGCGGGTCGACGCCGCCGGGCGGCCACGTCGTGAGGACGGCCGTGACCAGGGCACCGGCGGCGATCGCTCCGCCGGCCGCGGTGCCGGCGTGCGCCAGCCCCCGCTCGATGTCGGCCTCGGGGTCGGCCGCCTGGGCCGAGTCGACGTACCAGGCCTCGAGCGGACCCGACTCCAGTGCCCGGTAGACGCCCTGCACCATCCAGGCGACGAGGAAGGCGCCCGGCGAGTGCGCGGCGGCCACCAGCGCCAGCGAGGCCACGTCGAGCAGCGAGGCCGCCACCAGGACCGGGCGGCGGCCGGCGGCGTCGGCGAGGCCGCCGGTGGGCAGCTCCAGCACCAGCACGACCGTGCTGGCGGCGGCCGACACGAGGCCGACCTGGGCGAGGCCGAGGCCCCGCGCCTGCATGAGCACCACCAGGACCGGGATGAGCAGTCCGGTCGGCAGCCACCGCAGCGCGGTGAGCGCCACGAACCGCCGATGGATGCCGGTCGTGGCGGCGGTCGTCCCCGTCAACGGGCCGGCTCCTGCCCGGCACGGGGGATGGCGTACACCAGGAGCCGCACCGGGGCGGCGCCCTCGGGGGCCGCCCCGCCCTCGGGGACGGCGAGCGCGTCGACGTGCCGGGCGATCGTGGCGTGGACGTCGTCCATCAGCGCCCGCACCTGGTCGGGCGTGGCGACCACGCGGTAGTCGCTGAGGTCGGAGGCGGCCACCCACGCCGGGTCGGCCTCGGGACGGTGGCGGAGCCACTCGTCGGCCCACTCCATGCCCTGGCGGGCCACGGCGCCGGTGAGCCACTCCTCGGCGGCCCGGGCGTCCGGGTCGTCCAGGAACTGGTCCGGGCGCCACGACGTCATGTCGGCGCTCGACCGCCACCACCGCTCCCGGCCCCGCCCCCGCCCGGTGTCCTCCTCGACGAAGCCGTGGGCCGCCAGGACCCGCAGGTGGTAGCTGGTCGAGCCCGAGCTCTCGCCGAGCCGCTGCCCCACCACGGTGGCGGTCGCGGGGCCCTCGTGGCGCAGCGAGCTGACGATGCGGAGGCGGAGCGGGTGGGCCAGCGCCCGGAGCGACCTGGCGTCGAGGTGCTTGACGGCGGCGCGGCCCGGCGTGGGACCTGGCGCGGGCGTGGGGCTCGCCTGGGCGGGTGCGGGCATGTGCAAAGACTATTTGCAGAAATACTTTGCAGCAATCCTTTGCGGCAATCCCGTGCATCGATGCGGGGCACCGACTGGGGCAGCATGGGGCGTGGCCGCCTCCCGCCCCGTGCACGCCCTCGTCCTGGCCGACACGCACCTGGGCGCCGATCTCGGCCGGCTTCCCGCTCCGGTGTGGGACGCGGTCGAGGCGTGCGACGTGGTGCTCCACGCCGGTGACGTCGTGACCGGCGACCTGCTCGACGCCCTACGGGCCCGGCGTCCGGTCCACGCCGTGCTCGGCAACAACGACCACGGCCTCGCCGGCGCCCTCCCCGACCGGCTCGAGGTCGAGCTGGGGGGCGTGCGGGTCGCGATGGTCCACGACGCCGGCGCCCGGGCCGGGCGGGAGCGGCGCCTGCGGCGCTGGTTCCCCGGCGCGCAGGTCGTCGTGTTCGGCCACAGCCACGAGCCCGTCGACGCCGTGGGCGAGGACGGCCAGCGGCTGTTCAACCCCGGGTCCGCCGTCCAGCGCCGGCGCCAGCCGCACCGCACGATGGGCCGGCTCCGCCTCGCGGGCGGCGCGGTCGTCGGCCACGAGGTGGTGGCGCTGCCCTGACCGGGCGGGCGCCGCGGGCCGCTGGTCAGGCCGCCCGGTAGGTCACCGGCAGGTGCCGGAGGCCGCGGATCACCATCCGCTCGCTCCAGACCGGCTCCCCGGCCAGGGCGATGCCGTCGAGCCGGAACAGGAGCGCGCCGAGCGCCACCTCGGCCTGCAACCGCGCGAGGTGGGCGCCCAGGCAGTGGTGGATGCCCGACCCGAACTGCACGTGGTGCGCGGCGTCGTGCCGGTCGACGCGCACCCGATCGGCCTCGGGCCACCGGTCGGGATCGCGGTTGGCCGCCCCGACCGCGGCGTAGATCACGTCGCCGGGGGCGATCTCCCGCCCCCCGAGGGCGAGCGGCCGCAGGGCGATCCGGCGGACGAACTGGTTCGGGCCGTCGTAGCGGGCCAGCTCGTTGACCGCGTTGGGCAGCAGGTCGGGCCGCGACCGCAGCAGGGCGAGCTGGTCGGGGTGGCGCAGCAGCGCGAGGAGGCCGTTGGCGATGAGCGAGGTCGTCGGCTCGTGCCCGGCCACGTACAGGGTCACCACCTGGGCGACCAGCTCGTCGCGGCTCAGCCGGTCGCCGCCGTCGGTGGCCTGCACGAGGGCGGTGAGCATGTCGTCTCCCGGGTGCCGGCGCTTGGCGTCCACCTGCTGTTCCAGGTAGTCGTACATCTCGTCGAGCAGGAGCCGGCAGCGGTCGTGCTCGGCGTCGTCGATCACCGGGTCGAGCATGCGGGCCACCGCCGCGATCCACGCCCGCACCCGGGGGGCGTCCTCGCCGGGCAGCCCCAGCATCTCGTTGAACACGGACACCGGCAGCGGATAGGCGAAGTCGGCGATCACGTCCATCGCACCGCGCCCCGCCAGGTCGTCGACGCAGGCGGCGACCCGGGCGGTCACCATGTCCCGCAGCGCC
The DNA here is from genome assembly GCA_035693765.1 of Acidimicrobiales bacterium. Classification (GTDB taxonomy): domain Bacteria; phylum Actinomycetota; class Acidimicrobiia; order Acidimicrobiales; family VFJN01; genus ZC4RG19. Next base: position 13,829 of record DASSGC010000542.1, on the reverse strand, counting down.
TCCACCGGCCGGGGACCGAACGGCGCCTGGAGCAGCTTGCGCAGCCGGTTGTGGTCCGGATCGTCGCGCAGCACGAGGGTGTCGGACGTCCGGCCCGTGCGGGCCTGCCGCCGGCGCTGGAGGGACACGACCCCGGTCGGGGCGGCGTTGTCGAGCTCGACGCTCACGGTCGGGTCGCGCAGCACCGCCACCACGTCGTCGTGGCGGGTGAGCACCCAGCCCTCCAGCAGGGGCGACCAGTGGACCGGGTCGGCCGCCCGCAGCCGGCCGTACTGCCCGTAGGGCGAAGCCACGAAGCCCGGCTCGAACGGGTCGAACCCGACGCTGGACGTCTCGGCCATACCAACCCCCTGCGAGCCCCGGACCCCGCTGACTCCGCGGCAGCGGTGAGACAGATTCGGGAATCGTCTCACCGGCGAACGTAACATCGACCCATCGGCACCACAACCGCGCCCGCGCCGGCCGGCGACCTCCGCGACCGGCTCGTCGCCGCCACCGAGGCGGTCATGCGGCGGGACGGGCCGCTCCACGTCCGCGTCGAGGAGGTGGCCCGGCTGGCCGGTTGCTCCCGGGCGACCCTCTACCGGCACGTCGCCGACAAGGACGAGCTGGTGCGCGAGGTGCTGGCCGCCGCCGCCCGCACCCGGGCCGGCGAGATGGCGCCCGACCTCGCCCGCATCGACGATCCCGGCGACCGCATCGCCGAGGGCGTCCTCCGCACGGTCGAGGCCGTCGAGGGCGAATGGTGGTACGCCGCGCTGGCCCGCCACGGCGCCACCGCGGCCGTCGCCCGCCTCGGCGGCGGCCCCCATGCCTTCGTCGCCCTGACCGTCCCGCTGGTCGCGCCGTTCGTCGAGCGCCTGGCGGCCGAGGGCCGGCTCCGGCCCGGCACCACCGTGGCCGACGCCACCGAGTGGCTGTGCGTCGCCACCACCGGCCTGCTGGCCACCGGGCTCGGCACCGCACGGACGCGGGCCGACCGGGTCGCCTTCCTCCGCCGGTTCGTCGCCGACCCGCTGCTCCGGCGCCGGGCCTGACCACGCTCGCCGCGGCGTGCGAACGGTCGCGGCCCCGGGGCGAACCGGGTCGGGAACCTCGCGCCAGCCGCGATCCGGCCGACCCGGTTCGGGTTGCGGCCACCGTGCGGCGGGCACGTCGTCCGCCCTGCCGCTCAGAGCTCCTCGCGCCGCTGCATCTGCTGGAACATCAGCCAGCCCGGCACCATCGGCAGCCAGTAGGTCACCAACCGGAACGAGAGAACGGCCGACACCGCCGGGCCGCTGTCCATGCCGTAGCCGGACAGGGCCGCCACCAGCGCCGCCTCCACCGCCCCCAGGCCGCCGGGCGTGGGCGCGGCCGAGCCCAGAGCGGCCGCCACCAGGTAGGCGGCCCCGATCTCGGGGAAGCTCACGCCGCCGCCGAACGCCGACACCGCGACGGTGAGGGTCAGGATGAACGAGAGCGTGACGCCCATCGACCCGTTGATCAGCCCGATCACCCGCAGCGGGTCGGTCAGCACGTCGGCCAGCGACGACAGCGCCGTCCGCAACTGGTCGACCAGCGGCGGGATCAGCCGCCGCCGCACCGACGGCACCAGCCCGATCACCAGGCCGCTGGCCGACAGCGCGATGGCGATGACGATGAACAGGGCGTCGGCCTGCGGCAGCGAGAACCCGACCTCGCTCGTGCCCACCCAGGCCAGGAACGCGGCCATCAGCGACAGGTGGACCACGAACCCCGCCAGCGCGCACAGGCCCACCGCCGCCGCCGCCGGCCCCGGCTCCAGCCCCGATCGCTGCAGGAAGCGCACCCCCACCGCCAGCGTCCCCGTGTTGGCGGGCGCGATCCGGCTCACGAACGACGACGCGAGCTGCATCCGCAGCGCGGGCAGGTACGGGATCGGCTCCGGCACCGAGGCCACGAAGGCCAGCGCGGCGAAGCCGATGGTCGCCCCCGCCCCCACCACCATCGGCCCGAGCCACCACCAGTTGGCCCGGCTCGCCGCCTCGGCGGTCTCCCCCACGTTGGCGAGCTGGGGCAGCAGGAAGTAGAACGCGCCGGCCAGCGCCGCGATCGACACGACCGTCCGGGGACGGATGCGGTCGAGGCGGGCCAGGGGCGCCGGCTCGATCCCCGTGGCCACCCGGATCGCCTCGCGCAGCGCGTCGAGCACTTCCTTGTTGCTGCGCCACGCCCGCCGGGTCGGCGCCGGCAGGGCCAGCGGCTGGAGGTACGGAACCGCCGTGAGCACGGCGTGCTCCCCGACCGCCTCGATGGCCACCGCCACCGCGGCCGCCGCGCCGATGTGCAGCGCCGTCGACACGAGCAGCTGGGCCCGGTCGAGCGCCAGGTCGCGGTCGGACGCCGCCATCGCCGCCCCGTCGAAGCCCCGCAGCACCGCCCGGCCCGACGGCGTGACCAGCACGTGCGACAGGCCCAGGTTGCGGTGGACGATCCGGTCGCCGTGCATGGCCTGCACCTGACGCCAGACGTCGGCCAGCAGCGCCCGCTCCAGCCGCTCAGGCGGCAGGTCGGACGCCAGCTCGCCCTCGACCCGGGCCTCGATCAGGCCCACCGAGCCCTGGTGCGACGCCACGATCCCCCGCACGGCCGCCACCCGCGCCCCGGCGTCGCCGGCCGCCCGCTGGGCCAGCGCCTCGTGCTCGATGCGGCGCTGCACCGTCTCGTAGGGGCGGTCGGTCACCCAGCGCCGCAGCCGCACCGACCGCCAGAGCTGCTCCAGCATGTTCTCCGACCGGTCGTGCGCCGTCCGCACCCGCATCTCCAGCGGATCGCTGCCCACCATCTCGACCTCGTAGACCAACGGGCTGAGGCCCGCGCACTGCTCGATCCGTGACGGATCGCCGATGGTCCGCAGCATCGCCACCAGCTCCGGCGCCTCGGGATCGGAGCCCTCGGTGCCGAACACCAGCAACGCGAGCGAGCCGATGGCCATGCCCACCGCGATCGACACCACGATGTCGAGCGGCGGCTCGCTCGACGACACGACGCGGAACAGCACGAGCAGGCCGACGCCCGACCACAACACCCGGCGCCACTGCTGCGACAGCCACGGCCCGGCGATGATGACGAGCGCCACTGCGGCGGCGATCAGCGGCGAGGTCGCGAAGGCCGGGTCGGTCAGCTCGACCACCCGGTCGGTGTCGGGATCGACCGCGGCGATCACGCCCTGTTCGGCCAGGAGCTCGGTGAGGCCGGACATGGCCAGGCCGGCGGCCACAGCTCCCGCGAACAGTGCCCCGGCACGCCGGAACCGCCGCCGGGCCAGGAGCACCGCCAGCGCCAGCACGGGCACCACACCGGCGCCGATGACCGCCAGCCCGGTGAGCACCTCGGCGAACCGGTCGGGCACCCGCTCGTAGACGTCGACGAGGTCCTCCTCGGCGCCGCCGATGGTGTTGCGGAGCCAGGTCGCCACCAGCACGCCCACCCCGATCAGCGCCAGCGCGAGGATCAGGCGCACGACATCGGCCTGCGAGCGGACGCGCCGACGTGGTGTCACCGACACGACCACGCCGGCCAGCACGCCGGCCTGGCGGTCGGTGACACCGTGGGGGGCGATGGCACCTGCGCTCTGCACCAGGGTCATCCTGGCACGACACCGGGCCTCAACCGACGACGGTCCCCCGCCGGCGGCCGCCGGCGGTCGGGGGCCACGTCGAGGCGGTCAGAGCTTGCCGAGGACCGAGTCGACCGAGCTCACGTCGAGGCCGGGTGCCGACTCGACCATGAGCTCGGTCACCACGCCGTCGTCGAGCACGGCGGCATAGCGCTGCGAGCGCGTGCCGAGGCCGAAGCCGCTGCCGTCCATCTCCAGGCCCATCGCGGCGGTGAACTCGCCGTTGCCGTCGGCCAGCATCACGACCTTGTCGGCCGTGTTCTGCACCTGGCCCCAGGCCCCCATCACGAAGGCGTCGTTGACCGCCAGGCACGCGATCGTGTCGACGCCCTTGGCCCGCAGGTCGTCGGCCCGCAGCACGAAGCCCGGCAGGTGATGGTCGGAGCAGGTCGGCGTGAACGCACCCGGCACCGCGAACAGCACGACCCTGCCCTTGCCGAGCACCTCACCGCTCTGGACCGGCCGGAGGCCGTCGTCGGTCATCGTCATCAGCTTCACGTCGGGGATGCGGTCGCCGACCGAGATCGTCATCGATCTTCCTCCAGGGATGTGGACACGCGGATCCCCCGATCATGCCTCACGCGGACGTGAGCCCGGACACGCCACGGCCCCCGCCCCCACCGGTGGCCGGTGGGTGCGGGGGCCGGGACGTCACGCACGGTGGATCAGACGCGCCGGCCGACACCGCGATGGCTGGCCGCGTTGTAGATCAGCAGTGCCGCCACGGCACCGATGACCGAGCCGACGATGCCCGAGGGCTGGAGGGCCCCCTCGCCGATGTCCTTGTCGAAGAGGACGTACCCGAGGAACCCGCCGATGAAGGAACCGGCGACGCCGAGGATGACGGTCTGGACGAACGACATCGGGTCGCGGCCCGGCACCAGCAGGCGAGCCAGGTAGCCCGCCACGATGCCGATGATGATCATGGTGATGATGAAGCCAACCACTTGTCACTCTCCCGTCCCGGCAACGGCGTCTGCCGCTGCGGCGAATGCTTCAGCGGAAGGTTGCCCACGGGTGGCGGCAGTCATTCATCGCCGCGCTCCGGCGGGCGGAACGCGGCGGCGCGTAGGGCGCCTGATCAGGCGTTCTCGAGCTCTCGCTCGGCCGCGACCGCGCCCTCGCCGGTGACGTCATCGACGTCATCGAGCACTTCGTGGCCCTCGACGTCGATGCGGGGCAGCACCCGGTCGAGCCAGCGGGGCAGCCACCAGTTGCGGTCGCCCAGCAGCTCCATCGTCGCCGGCACCAGCAGCATGCGGACCACCGTGGCGTCGAGCAGCACGGCCGTGGCGAGGCCCACGCCGAAGAGCTGGACCACGCGGTTGCTCTCCAGCAGGAAGCTGCCGAACACGACGACCATGATCGCCGCCGCCGCCGTGATGACCTTGGCCGTGGCGGCCAGGCCGTCGGCCACCGACGTGCGGCTGTCGCCGGTGCGGTCCCACTCCTCCCGCACCCGGGAGAGCAGGAACACCTCGTAGTCCATCGACAGGCCGAACACGATGGCGAACAGCATCATCGGGATGAACGGCTCGATGGGTGCGCTGTCGATGCCGAGCAGCGGCCCGGCCCAGCCCCACTGGAAGGCCGCCACGACGACGCCGTAGGCGGCGCCGATCGACAGCAGGTTCATGATCACGGCCTTGAGCGGCACGAGCACCGACCGGAAGACGACCATCAACAGCAGGAACGACAGCGTCAGCACGGCGCCGAAGAACACCCCGAGGCGCGCGGCCAGGTACTCCGAGAAGTCGACCTGGACCGCCACCGAGCCCGTCACGGCCACGTCGAGCCCGGTGCCGGCGGTGGCGGCGGGCAGCACGTCGTCGCGCAGGTGGGCCACGGTGTCGTTGGTCGCATCGTCCTGCGGGGCCGTGGTGGGGATGACCCGCCAGACCACGGCCGCCGGGTTCTCCGGGTCGTTCTTGAAGCCGGGCGTGACGGTCTCGACGCCGTCCGCTGCGGCCACGGCGTCGGTCACCCGGGCGAGCTCGGCGTCGTCGATGCCGCCCTCGGGCACGAGCGAGGTCAGCACCAGCGGGCCGTTGAACCCGGGACCGAAGCCCGCGGACTTGAGGTCGTAGGCCTTGCGGGTGTCGGTGCTCTCGGGGTAGTTGCCCTCGTCGGAGAACCCGAGCCGCATGCCGAACGTCGGGACCGCCAGCACGGCCAGCAGCCCGGCGCCCAGCAGCGCGGTCGGCCACGGGTGGTGCTGGATGAGCCGGCTCCACCGGTAGGCGGCGGTCTCCCGCAGCGGCTTGCGGGCCGGGCGGGGCACCTCCCGCCGCAGCGGCCGGACCGCGAACCCGGCGAGCATGACCACGGCCGCCAGCGGCAGGCCGATGGCGAAGGCACCGATGCCGAGGCCGAGGCCGACCAGCGCCACGGCCACGACGCCGGCGGCGACGAGGCCGCGCCAGCGGGTGGTCTCCAGGCGCTCGCCGGCGAAGCCGAGCAGGGCCGGGAGCAGCGTCAGCGAGGCCACGAGCGTGACGGCCACCACGGCGGCGGTGCCGACGGCCAGGCCGGTGATGAAGCTGACGTTCATCACCAGCATGCCGAGCAGCGAGATGACGACGGTCGTGCCCGCGAACAGGACGGCCCGGCCGGCGGTGTCCATGGCGATGACCGTGGCCCGCTCCATGTCGTGGCCGTGGTGCAGGTTCTCGCGGAACCGGGTGACGATGAACAGCGCGTAGTCGATGCCGACGCCGAGGCCGATCATGACGCCGAGCACCGAGGCGAAGTCGGGCATGGCCACGAGGTGGCTGAGGAAGCCGGCGGCGATCGACCCGATGCCGATGCCGGCCAGCGCCACGCCGATCGGCAGGCCCATGGCGAGCACCGAGCCGAACGCGAAGATCAGGATGATGACCGCGAAGCCGAGGCCGATGGCCTCGGACGACGGGGCCTCGAAGTCGGCGAAGATCTCGCCGCCCAGGTAGATGTCGACGCCGTCGATCTCGGGCACGAGGCGCTCGACCTCGTCCGTGATGGCCGCCGCCTCCTCCTGGGTGGTCTCGCTGGGCAGCTCGACGTCGGCGAAGGCGATCTCGCCGGCGCGATCGCCCCGCTGCGAGATCTGGGCCGCGCCCTCCGGGGCGTAGGGGCTGATGACCTCGACGCCCTCGATGTCGTCGATGGCCGCGAACAGCTCCGTCATCGCAGCCTCGACCTCGGGCGACGCGACGCCCTGGTCGGCCTCGAAGACCACCGAGCCGTTCCACCCCGCGCCGACGCCGCCGAAGTGGTCCTCGATGATCTCGGTGCCGCGCCGGCTCTCGACGTCGGGCAGGTCGAAGTCGGACCGGCTCTCCGTTCCCGCGGCGCTGAGCAGGCCGCCGCCGGCGACGAGGACCACGAGCCAGGCGGCGATGACGAACCAGCGGCGCCGGTAGCACCAGCGACCCAGACTTGCGAACACAGCAACCCCTCCACAGGAGGTGACGCGCCAGCGGTCGGCGCACGGACCGGGCGATGCCGAGCCTGCACCTGCCGGAACGCAAGTCAGCCCGCCGTAGGCGGCCCACCTTACCGGGCGATCGGGGGTACCTGTGACCCATCTCATGCAATCGAGACGAATGTCACACCCACCGATCGCGGGGTGGTCGGAAACCGCGGCGGCCCGGACGCGGCGTGGGCAAGACTCCCGGTGATGACCACCTGCGCCCTCGACCTGCCCACCCGTGCCCAGATCGAGGATGCCGCCCGCCGGCTGGCGCCGCTGGTGCGGCGGACGCCGGTGGTCGAGGTCGATCCCGCCGACCTCGGCCTCGCGGGACGGGCGCCGGTGCTGCTCAAGCTGGAGACGGTGCAGCACGCCGGCTCGTTCAAGGCCCGGGGCGCCCACCTCCAACTGCTGGCCGGCGACCTCCCGGCTGCCGGGGTGGCGGCGGCCTCGGGCGGCAACTACGGGGTGGCGGTGGCCTACGCCGCCCGGCGACTCGGGGTGACGGCGAGGGTCTTCGTGCCCGACTCGACGGCGCCGGCCAAGCTCGACCGGCTGCTGGGCCTCGGCGCCCGGGTCGAGGTGATCCCCGGGCTCTACGACGACGCCCTGGCGGCCAGCCGGGACTGGGCCCGGTCGTCGGGTGCCCGCTTCCTCCACGCCTTCGACCAGCCCGAGATGCTGATCGGCGCGGGCACCCTGGCCCGCGAGCTGGTCGGGCAGGCCGAGGTCGACCGGGTGGTCGTGGCCGTGGGCGGCGGCGGGCTCTCGGGCGGTGCGGCGACGTGGCTGCGGGGCGAGGTGGCGCTGACCGGGGTGGAGACGGCGGGCTGCCGGGCCATGGACGCCGCGCTGGCGGCGGGCGAGCCGGTCGACGTCGAGGTCTCCGGCCTGTGTGCCGACGCGCTCGGCGCCCGCCGGGTCGGCGACCTGACCTTCGCCGCCGCCAGCCGGTGGCTGGACGGCGTGGTGGTGGTGACCGACGACGACGTGCGCGACGCCCAGCGCCGGCTCTGGTCCGCGGTGCGCGTGGCCACGGAGCCCGCGGGCGCCGCCGCGCTCGCCGCCCTCACCACCGGCGCCGTCGCCGACCCCGACGAGCGCGTGGCCGTGGTGCTGTGCGGCGCCAACGTCGACCCGACGACGCTGGGGTGACCGGGACGCTGGGTGGTCGCGGTGTCGCCGCCCGTCGCCATCCGTCGCCACCCGTCGGCACCCCGGCGGGCAGACGCTGTGACAGCCGCCATGATCGGGACTTGACCGACGGGTCAAGTCCGTCGTTCACTGCCAGCGTGACGGTGATCGACAAGGACGCCCTCCGGCGCAAGTACGCCGAGGAGCGGGACAAGCGGCTGCGGCCCGACGGCAACGACCAGTACGTGCGGCTGGCCGACCGGTTCGCCCACTACCTCGACGACCCCTACACGCCGGTCACGGAGCGGGCGCCCGTCACCGACCACGTGACCGTCGCCTTCATCGGCGGCGGCTTCGCCGGGCTCGTCACCGGCGCCCGGCTCAAGGAGGCCGGCATCGACGACGTCCGCATCGTCGAGAAGGGCGGCGACTTCGGCGGCACCTGGTACTGGAACCGCTACCCCGGCGCCCAGTGCGACACCGCCAGCTTCGTGTACATGCCGCTGCTCGAAGAGACCGGGCACATGCCCACCGAGAAGTACGCCCACGCCCCCGAGATCCTCGAGCACTGCCAGCGGATCGGGAAGCAGTTCGGCCTCTACGAGAACGCCCTGTTCCACACCGAGGTCACCGCCCTCGAGTGGGACGCCGCCGGCGCCCGGTGGCTCGTCCGCACCAACCGCGGCGACGCCTTCACCGCCAGGTTCCTCGCCATGGGCACCGGTCCGCTGCACGTGCCCAAGCTCCCCGGCATCCCCGGCATCGAGGACTTCCGCGGCCATTCGTTCCACACCAGCCGCTGGGACTACGACTACACCGGCGGCGACCCCGCCGGCGCCCCGATGGACAGGCTGGCCGGCCTGCGGGTCGGCATCATCGGCACCGGCGCCACCGCCGTGCAGTGCGTGCCCCACCTGGCCCGCTCCTGTGGCGAGCTGTACGTGTTCCAGCGCACCCCGTCGTCGGTCGACGTGCGCGACAACCGACCCACCGATCCCGAGTGGTTCGCCACCATCGCCACGCCCGGCTGGCAGCAGCGCTGGCTGGAGAACTTCGCGTCCAACCAGACCGGCCTCATCACCGAGCACGACCTGGTGATGGACGGCTGGACCGACCTGGCCCGCCGGGTCCGGGGCCGGATCCTGTCCCTGCCCCCCGACGAGCTCACGCCGGAGGGCGTGATGGCGGCCTTCGAGGACTCCGACTTCGAGAAGATGGAGGAGATCCGGGCCCGGGTCGACGCCGTCGTCGACGACCCCGGCGCCGCCCAGGCGCTCAAGGCCTGGTACCGGCAGCTCTGCAAGCGCCCGTGCTTCCACGACGAGTACCTCCAGGCCTACAACGAGCCCAACACCCACCTCGTCGACACCGACGGCAGGGGCGTGGAGCGCATCACCGAGACCGGCGTCGTGGTCGCCGGCGTCGAGTACCCGCTCGACTGCCTCATCTACGCCTCCGGCTTCGAGGTCGGCACCGACCCCACCCGGCGGGCCGGCTACGACGCGGTCGGCCGCGAGGGTGTGCGGCTCTCGGATCACTGGGCCGACGGCATGCGGACGCTGCACGGCATCCACGTGCACGGCTTCCCCAACATGTTCCTCGTGCAGCCGGCCCAGGGGGCCAACCTCATCTCCAACGTGCCCCACAACCTCACCGACGCGGCCCGCACGATCGCCCTGACGATCCGGCACGCCGTCGACAGCGGCTTCGACGAGGTCGAGGTCACGCGGGAGGCCGAGGACGCCTGGCTCGACGTCCTGCAGTCGGGGCCCCGCTTCAGCGTCATCGGCTCACCCGACTGCACCCCCGGCTACTACAACAACGAGGGCCAGCCCGGCGGCCGGGGCTGGGAGCTGCTGGTCGGCTACCCGATGGGCGCCATGGCCTACTTCGAGTACATCGAGGCCTGGCGGACCAGCGGCGAGTTCGCGGGCCTCGCGTTCCGCTGAGCCGGGCGCGGCGCCCGCCGCAGGCCGGCCCGGGCGGGAAGCGTCAGACCCGGGGCGGCAGCCCCACCATCCGCCGGAACGCGTCGGTGTCGTTGAGGTGCGGGAACGGCGCATCGGGCGCCGGGACGCCGAGGAACGCGCACAGCGGCGCCCAGCCCTCGCGCACGTCCCACTCCAGCAACCGATCGGCGGGCGCCTTGCGGCGCACCTCGTCGTTGTGCCGGCGGAACCGCTCGATGGCGTGGTCCTTGTCGGTGAACCGACCCTCGAACACGCCGCTCCAGATCACCTCGCCGATGACCGCGAGCACCTCCGGCGTCGGCTGGACGCGCTCGACCGGCAGCAGCTCGTCGTTCAGCGACGCCAGGTAGGCGTCGTGGATGCTGTGCGCGCAGCTCTCGTACCAGGCGTCCTCGTCGCGCACGCTGAGGATGACCTTGGCGTCGGGCCAGGTCGCCAGCATCTGCTCCCAGAACACGCAGCCCGGCCAGTCGACCGTCGAGCCCCAGCCCGCCAGCGCCTCGGCCCAGTCGACCGGCCGGCCGTCGAGCGCCGCCCGCCAGTGCGGCAACGACGCCGGGTCGGCGATCAGGTCCAGCATGTGGAACGTCGGGCCGAACCCCAGCTGGTCCAGCGCCGCCTTGAGGGACAGGGTGCCGGTGCGCCCCAGCCCCGCGCCGATCACCCGCATCGCGCTCCCATCCTCCACCATCCCTCCACATCCCGCGTGCTGCATCACGCCCGCCACCTACCGCACTCACCTCTCGCACGCAGGCTGCGGCGAACGCGCCGCGCCCCAATCTACGCGCACTCCGTCCTGGTGTGCCGCCGGAACGTGCGGAGAGGTCAGGTGGTGGCGGGCGCGACGCCGAGCACGACCAGGCCCTGGGTGCCCTCCCCGACCGCGGACGTGGCGAGCAGGTTGCCGGCGGCCGCGGGGTCGCCGGCGAACGCGTCGGTCTCGATGCGGGTGTCGCGGGTGCCACGGGCGGCGTACGGCCCGGCGGCGTGGACCGCGTCGGTCACGTCCTCCGGGAAGTAGAGCTGGGTGGTGAGCACGGTGCCGCCGCCCACGTGGACCTTGGCGTGGACGTGCACCGCCCGCCCCCGGTACCAGCCCGGGTACAACGTGGCGAACTCGACGATGCCGGCGGCGTCGGTCACCTGCGACCCCCGCAGGAAGGTCGTGCCCTCGACCGCGTCGTCGCTGCCGTTGCCGCTGCCGTCGGCGAAGGCCGAGTAGTCGCCGCCCGGGTCGGCGTGCCACACGTCGACCGTGGCGCCGGCCGCCGGGGCGCACGCCTCGTCGACCACCCGCACGCCCAGCCGCAGCGGGTGCCCCGCCATCCCCTCGGTCACGTCCCGCCGCACCAGGTCGAGGTCCGCGTAGAACGGGCCCTCGACCTGCTCCGGCGCCAGCAGGCAGGGCGACAGCGCGGCGAAGTCGTCGGCGGTCAGGGCGGCCGGCGCGGTCCCGCCGCCCGCCGTCGTGGCCGTCCCCGCGCCCGAGCCGGTGCCCGGCGAGCCAGGCTCGTCCGGCGACCCCGATCCGGTGCCGTCCCCGCCGTCCGAGCAGCCCGCCAGGACCAACCCCACGGCCGCGGCGCCGCCGGCGAGGAAGGCGCGGCGGCTGGTGGGTCGGCGGTCTCCGGCGGGCGACATGCCCGCCATCACAGCACGCCCGCGCCGCCGCCGGGCAGCTCGTCCTCGGCCGGCCCGTCGACCGTGCCCACGGCCGCGCGACGGCGGCCGGCCCGTCGACCGTGCCCGCGGCCCCGCGACAGCGCGGCGCCCGGCCTCCCGCCCGCACGGCCGCCCGAGCCCGCCCGATGCGGTCGCCCGGTGCCGGTCAGCCCACGCGTCGGGCCGTGTCGGCCAGCACCGTGGCGGCAACCTCCCGGACGGCCGCCGCCTGCGCGTCCAGCACCTCGGCGACGACGCCGACCTGCGCGTCCGGCAGGGCCAGCCGGGGGCGGCGGGCCAGCATCGTGTGGAGGCGGGCGGCCACCCAGGCGGGGTCGTCGTAGCGCAGGCCGCCGGCCATCCGGCCCCGGGCCAGGAACGCCCGCCAGCGGGCGCGGTCGCCCTCGCCCGGCAGCGCGGGCGCGGCGTGGTCGCCGACCGACAGGGCCCAGTGGAAGGCCGCCTCGGTGTCGGACCCGATCAGCGTGCCGTCGAGCAGCAGCTCCCAGCCCGCGTGGCCGACCGCCCGGGCCGGCCCCGACGCCACGCCCCGTCCGGCCAGCGCGTGGCGGATGGCCCGGCTGCCGGACCGGAAGTCGGGGTGGGCGTGGAAGGCGGCGTCGGCCCGCAGGTGGCAGGCCACCCCCTCCCCCAGCGGGCCGGTCAGGCCGGCGTGGGGCACCCGCACGCCCGCCATGGGGGCCAGGTCGGGCAGCACGGCGCCGAGCAGCCACCGGGGGTCGTCCCGCCCGGCCGCCAGCGCGACGTGGGTGTGGCCCAGGAAGTTCATGCGGGCCGGCGGGCCACGGTCAGGCCGCCTCGGCGGCGGGCAGCGGTCCGGGCGAGGCCGCGGGACGCCCGCGGCCGGCGGCGATCGCATCGGCGGCCAGCACCGCCAGGGCCGCCCACACGAGGACGAACCCGGCCAGCCGGGCAGGCGGCAGCCCCTCGTCGAGCACGACCACGCCGCACACGAGCTGGAGGGTCGGCGTCAGGTACTGGAGCAGCCCGAGCAGCGACAGCGGGATGCGGCGGGCGGCGGTGCCGAACAGCAGCAGCGGCACGGCCGTCACCACGCCGAGCGACACGAGCAGCAGGTCGCGGCCGGTGCTGCCATGGCCGAAGGCGGCCTCGCCGGACACCTCCAGCGCGACCATGGCCGCGAGCGCCACCGGCAGGAGCACGAGCGTCTCGACCGCGAGCGAGGTGACCGCCCCGACCGGCACGGCCTTCTTGAGGAAGCCGTAGCCGGCGAACGAGCAGGCCAGCACGAGGGCGACCCACGGCATCCGGCCGTAGGCCAGCGTCAGGACCGCGACGGCGGCCGCACCGCAGCCGAGCGCCACGACCTGGGCTCGCCGCAGGTGCTCGTGCAGCACGGCCACGCCCAGCGCCACCGTGATGAGCGGGTTGACGTAGTAGCCGAGGGCGGCCTCGACCACGTGGCCGTGGTTGACCGCCCAGATGTAGACGAGCCAGTTCGTGGCGATGAGCACCGCCGCCGCGGTCAGCCGGGGCAGGGCGCCGGGGCGCCGCCGCACGCCCGCCCACCAGTGCCGGTCGCGCCGGACGACGAGCAGCACGGCGACGACGGCGAACGACCACACGATGCGGTGCAGCAGGATCTCGCCCGCGCCGACCGAGGCGAGCTGGTGGAACACCAGCGGGAACACGCCCCACAGCGAGTACGCGGCCACCCCGGCGAGCGTTCCGGCCCGCCGCTCGGCGCCGGGGGCGCGGCCCGGGGCGTCGGCGATCGGGGCGGGAGCAGGCACAGGCTCACGACGCTACCGGCGTCCCCGCGCCCGTCCCCCCGCAGTTTCCGCCTTGGGACTGGAGCGGATAGGTCACGCCGGCGCGTGTCACCGCGCTGCGTTGCCGATCGGCCGAGCTGTGGAGCTGGTGCTTCCACGCCAAATCCCCACGCGTAGGCCCTGGCGAGCGCCCCATCCGCTCGGCCTCCTACTCGACG
>DASSGC010000541.1:0-6832 GCA_035693765.1 Acidimicrobiales bacterium | reverse complement strand
CAGGCCGATGCCGAGGTGGCGGCCCTCGGCCGCCGCGTCCGCCCGCTCGGCGGCGAACCCGTCCCAGCCCACCAGCTCCCTCAGCCGGGCCAGCCCGGCCGGGTAGTCGCCCGAGTCGTAGATCAGCGGCCGCCCGTCCTGGAAGGTCATCTGGAGGTCGTAGGGGAAGTCGTCGGGCCCGATCAGGTTGCGCGCCCGTACCTCGGCCCGATCGAGCCCGAGGTGCTCGGCGATGCGGTCGATGGTCCGCTCCATCACGAAGCACCCCTGCGGCCGTCCCGCCCCCCGGTAGGGCGTGCAGGTCACCGTGTTGGTGTAGAGCGACGTGAACGTGACCCGGTAGTGGCGGTGCCGGTAGGGGCCGGGAAGCTGGGTGGCGGTGATGATCGGCAGCACGATGCCGTACGGCGCGTACGCCCCGGTGTCGTGCCAGAACTCGACCTCGAGCCCCAGGATCGTGCCGTCGTCGTCGAACCCGACCCGCACGTGGTGCTGCTGGCCCCGCTCGTGGGTGGCGGAGACGAAGTGCTCGTACCGGTCCTCGACCCACTTCACCTCGCGGCCCAGCAGCCGCGCCGCCCACGGCACCAGGACCTCCTCGGGGTACGGGTGGACCACCTTGGTGCCGAAGCCGCCGCCCACGTCGGGGGTGACCACCTCGACCGCCAGGTCGGGTAGGCCCAGGATGTTGGCCACCGCCGCCCGCACGCCGGTGGACGTCTGCGTGGAGGTGCGGACGCGCAGGCGCCCGTCGTCGGCATCCCAGCGGGCGTGCACGCCGCGGCCCTCGAGCGGCGACGACAGCGAGCGCTCCATGGCCAGGTCGAGGTCGAGCGCCCGGGGCGCGGCCGCGATGGCGGCGCGGGCGTCGCCCAGCTCCTGGGTGGTCACGGCCGCGACGTTGCCGGGGACGTCGGGGTGGACCAGGTGCTCGGCCGACCGGGCGGCCCCGATGCCGACCACCGCGGGCAGGGGCTCGTAGTCGACCACGATCCGCTCGGCAGCGTCCTCGGCCACGTAGCGGTCGACCGCCACCACCATGGCGATCGCCTCGCCGACGTGGTTGACCTCGGCGCGGGCCAGGGCGTACTGCGTGCGGGGGTGGGTCAGGTCCGGGTGCGGGATCAGCAGCGGCAGGGGTTCCGCCAGGCGCCCGGGCAGATCGTCCCACGTGTAGACGGCCACCAGGCCCTCGACGTCCAGCGCCTCGGTCACGTCGACGCCGGTGATGCGGGCATGGGCGTGCGGGCTGCGCACGAAGGCGGCGGCCAGGGCGTCGTGCCCGGCGTCGTCGAGGAAGCGGCCCGCGCCCGTGAGCAGGCGCTCGTCCTCGCGCCGTTCGACCCTCTCGCCGAACCAGCGCGTGGTCACGGTGCCGGGTCCCCCGCGCCGGTGCCGTCGGGCGCGGCTGCGGCGGTGAGCTCCGCCGCCCGCCGCACCGACCGGACGATGTTGACGTAGCCGGTGCAGCGGCACAGGTTGCCGCCCAGCGCGTCGGCGATCTCGTCGTCCGACGGGTCCCGGCGGCGGGCCAGCAGGTCGGTGGCCAGCAGCAGGAAGCCCGGCGTGCAGAACCCGCACTGCAGCCCGTGGCACTCGCGGAACGCCTGCTGCACCGGCCCCAGCTCCCCGCCGGGACAGGCGAGCCCCTCGACGGTCGTGATGCGGGCGCCGTCGACCATGACCGCGAACGTGAGGCACGAGCGCACCGGCTCGCCGTCGAGCAGCACGGTGCAGGCGCCGCACACCCCCTGCTCGCACCCGACGTGGGTGCCGGTGAGCCGCAGGTCGTGCCGCAGCAGGTCGGACAGCAGCCGCCGCGCCGGCACCCGGGCGGCGCGCGGCACGCCGTTGACCGTCACGATCACCTCGTGCCGGTCGTCCACCGGCGCGGGCGCCGGATCGCTCACTGGTGCACCCTTCGGGATGCACGCAGTGACCGATCGGCACTTCGTGCCGGGCAACGCACTGTGCCCCTGATTCGCTCGCTCCGCTCGCTCATACCGGGACCTCCGAGGGGTGGTCGGTCGTGCCGGCACGGGCCCGGGCCAGCGCACGGTCCAGGCCCCGGACGGTGAGCGTGGCGGCCAGGTGCCGCCGGTAGTCGCCGCTGGCGTGGATGTCACCGGTGGGATCGAGCGCGGAGGCCACCAGGTCGTGGAGGTCACGCGGCCGCGCCCCGGCGCCGGCGACGGCCGGACCGATGTCCACGACGACCGGCGTGGGGGCGCACGACAGGTAGGCGGCTCGGCCGCCCGTCGGCGCGCCGTCGCCGTCGACGGTCACGGTGAGCACGACCCCGGCCAGCGCGAAGTCGCCGTGCCGGCGCGCCAGCTCCTCGACGGCCCACCCGGTGCGCGCCGCCAGGGCCGGGAACGTGGCGGACACCACCAGCTCGCCGGGCTCGATGGCGGTCTGCAGCGGCCCCACGAACAGGTCGGCGGCGGCCACCCGCCGGGCGGCGAGCGCGCCGCCGCGCCATGCCACGGCGTCGACGCTGCCGCCGAGCAGGGCGAGGACCGCCGGCAGCTCGGCGGCCGGGTCGGCGTGCGCCAGCGAACCGCACACGGTGCCGCGGTTGCGGATCACCGGGTGGGCGATCCACCTGGCCGCCCCGGCGAGCAGCGGGTGCGCCGCCGTCAGCCCGCGATCGCGCAGCAACCGGGCCTGGCGCACCGTGGCACCGACCTCGGCGGCGCCGGCGTGCAGGTCGAGCCGGTCGAGCTGGTCGATGGCGTTGATGTCCACCAGGTGGCCGGGCGAGGCCAGGCGGAAGTTCAGCAGCGGCACCAGGCTCTGGCCGCCGGCGATGACCTTGGCCTCGTCGCCGAGGTCGGCCAGCAGTCGCACCGCGTCGGCCACGGAGGTGGGCCGGTGGTAGGTGAAGGGCGGCGGCTTCATCCGGCCTCGTCCTCGGGAGGCGCCGCACCGGGCTCGGCAGGCAGCCAGCCGGCATCGTCGGAGCGTGACGCCGCACCGGGCTCGGCAGGCAGCCAGCCGGCATCGTCGGAGCGTGGACCTGCGGCCGGGCCGGCGGCCCCGACGATCGGCGCAGCGTCCGCGCCGGCCGGCCCGACGTCGGCGGCCAGCGCGGCGAGCGCCGCGGTGAAGCAGCCGAGCGGGGGTCGCACCAACCCGGCACCCACCTGACCCGTCCCGGCCACCCGCCCGGCGATGCCGGTGTTGACGATCGGCGTCACGCCGGTGCGCACGACCCGCAGGACGTCGATGCCGAACGGCACGCCGCGGAAGTCGAGGGCCGGCAGCGCCCAGGTGGGGTGCTCGGCCAGGGTCACCTCGTACATCAGCTCGGTCCACGTCCGGGCGTCGCCGACCGAGCCGCCGACCAGGCCGACGATGGCGGGAGCGCCGGCCATGGCGAACCCCCCGAGCCCCACCGTCTCGGTGATGGTCGAGTCCCCGATGTCGGCGTTGGCGTCGTCGGGACCGTACCCGCCCAGGTACAGCCCCTCAGGCACCGTGGCGGGGTCGGTGAACCAGCGGTCGCCGGTGCCCGCCACCCGGATGCCGAACTCGGTGCCGTTGCGGGCCATGGCCACGACGACGGACGACCCGGCGACGTCCCGCCCTGCGTCGGCCACCAGCTTGGCCGCACCCATGACCATGTTGAGCAGGAAGTGATCGTTGGAGTCGATGAACGCCAGCACGTCGGCCACGTCGTCGGCCCGCTGCCCGGCGTGGCCGTCGCCGATGCTGCGGGCGAGGTCGGGCGCCAGCGCCCGCACCAGCAGCGACGTACCGGCGCGGTTGCGGTTGTGGCCCTCGTCGCCCATCGCCAACATCGACGCGACGAGCGCCCCGACGTCGATCGGCCCGTGGCGCCGGAGCGCTTCGGCCAGCACCGGTCCGAGCACGTGCTGCATCCACCGCAGCCGCTCGCTGACCGCGTCGCCGAAGGCGCCGTAGCGCAGCACCTTGCCGAGCCCCTCGTTGAGGGTGCTGCGGCTGGCGCGCCCGTCGCCGTCCTCGAGCACGCACATCGGCATCGACGGGCTCACGATGCCGGCCATGGGCCCGACGCTGGCGTGGTCGTGGCAGGGCGACAGCGCGATCGCCCCCGAGGCGGCGAGGGCCTCGGCCGCCTGGGGGGTGGCGGCCCAGCGCTCGTACAGGCAGGCGCCGACGATCGCCCCCCGCATGGGCCCCGAGGCCGAGTCCCAGTCGAGCGGGGGGCCGGCGTGGAGCAGCTCGTAGCGGCCGAGCCCGACGACCTCGGCGGCGGGACGGACGTCGACGAGGTGCGGGCGGACCGACGCCATGCGCTCGATCGCGGTGCGGTTGGCCTCCGCCAGACCGGGGTCGGCGGAGACGGCGGCCACCGCCGCGACCGAGCCCGCCGGCGGCGGCCGCCACTCGACCCGCACGGTCGGCACGCCCTGGGCGACCAGCGCCTCGTCGAGGGTCGGGGCACCGACGGTGATGACGGCCTGCGGCGCCACCAGCAGATCGGCCAGGTCGGTCGCGCCCGCCGCCGGCACGCCCTGCTCGCTCTCGGCACGCCCCATCCCCATCACGAGCGCGGCGGCGTCCGCGGCGGCGCGGGCGTTGCTGCGATGGACCGTCGCACCCGCGCCGACGAGGGTCTGGGCCTGGCGGTCGAGGTCCTGCGGGTCGGCGGCCGTGCCGACCAGGGTGACGACGGCGGCGACGCCCTCCGCCCGGGCCGCCTCGAGGGCGGGGGCGAGCACTGCGGCCGGGTCGGGATGGGCGCCGTGTCCGAGGACGACGTCGAGGAGCACCACGCCGGGCCCGCGACCCGACGTGGCCGCGGCCACCAACCGGTCGGCGACGGCCGCGGGATCGATCATCGGGTGTGGCCGCCCCGCGGTGAGCTCGTCGTCGCCGAGGTCGAGCACCGCATGCTCCTCCGCCGGGTCGTCGTCGGGACCGATGCGCCGCGACCGGTCGTGGTGCACGTTCGACCGCACCGGACCGAGGAGCTCCTCCAGCACGACGACCGCCTCCACAGCGTTGGTGCCCCCGCCGAAGAGCCCGAGCACGGGACCCGGCCGGCCGATGGCCGGATCGGCCGGCGGGCACCACGACCGCGGCGCCGCGAACGGCACGCCGAGGCTGGCGGCGATCTCGGCGGCCGCGTCGGTGAGCGTCGGCCGGCCGGGGCCGACGAGGGCCAGCACCACGGGCGTCCGGCACCGCCCGGCCGCCGCCAGCACCGCCTCGGCCACCTGCGGGTCGGGGGGCTTGGACACGATGGCGATCACCCCGATCCCGGGATCGCCGTCGAGCGCATCCAGCGCCACCAGCGTCGACGCCGCCCCGACCTCGGACGACAGGTCGCGACCACCGACGCCCACCACGTGGCGCACGCCGACCCCGGCACCGTCGAGCAGGCAGCAGAGCTGCTGCGCGCCGGTGCCCGACGCCGCGACCAGGCCGACCGGTCCGGGCTCCACCACGTTGGCGAAGCCGAGCCCGACCCCGTCGAGGATGGCCGTGCCGCAGTCCGGGCCCATGACCAGCCGCCCGAGCGACGCGGCCTCGCGCTTGAGGGCGACCTCGGCGGCCACGTTCACCCCGTCGCTGAACACCATCACGTGGCGCCCCGCCCGCAGGGCGGCGACCGCCTCGACGTAGGCGTGCGGGCCCGGCACCGACACCACGACGACGCCGGCGGCCGGATCCCGCGCCGCGGCGGACTCCACCGTGAGCGGCACCGGCTGCCGGTCGCCGCCGGGCGTCGAGGGCCGCCGCTCGGTCAGCACGCGCTCCACCGCGGCACTCGCCTCGTCGGCGGACGCGTCGCCGTCGGACCGCACGGCGATCACCAGGTCGTCGGCCGTCGCCTCGGGCGCGGGGAATCCGGCGTCGACCAGCAGCGCGTGGTTGACGCCGGTGCCCATGGCCGCGATCACCGCCTCGACCCCCGGGATCTCCCGCGCCGCCGCGCTCGCCCGCATCAAGGTCACCGAGTCGTGGTAGCGACCGCGCTCGACGCGCACGATCTCGGTCACGGACGACTCCCGGCGGGGGTTCCGAGGGTGCGTGGCGCGGCCCTCCGGGACGGACCTGGTGCCGTCGCCGCCACGGCGGCCCGCCGGGCGTGGGTCAGGCCGGCGAGCAGCCCGGCCGCCAGGTGCCAGCCGCTGGTGTGGCCCACGGCGACCAGCCGATCGACGGCACCGGCGAGTGCGCCGGCCCGGCCCTGGCGGCGGGCCGGGGCGGCGGCCGCCTCCGTCGCCCGCAGCACCGCGGCGGCCTCGGGGACGACGGCACCGCGGTCGGCGGCGTCGAGCAGCGCGGCGGACAGCCGGGTGGTGCGGGCCGGTGCCAGGGTGCGGACGGCGGCCCCGAGGTCGTCGGCGGCCGGTGACCCCACCGCCCGCAGGGCCGCCAGCGCACCGGCCAGCAGGTCGTCGCCCGCCGGGGTGAGGCCCGTCCCCCGCCCGAGCAGCGCCCGGGCCCCGGCGGGGGCGTCGCCCCGGTCGAGCTCGTCCGCGAGGCGCTCGGCGGCGTCGGGGGGAAGCAATGCGTCGGGCCGCCGCCGGGAGGAGACGTGGGCGGCGAGGCGATCGATGGCCACCGGGTCGACCCTGCGCAGGCGCACCCGCGGGTCGAACCAGCGGGTGACCACGACGGCCGGCTCGCCGTGGTGGCGGATCGCCCCGTCGCCGACGGCGAGGCCCCGTCCACCGTGCCCGGCGCTCCCGGCGAGGCGCTCTGCGCCGCACTCCGGGCCGCTCTCCGCGCCGCACTCCGGGCCGCACTCCGGGCCGCTCTCTGGGCCGGCCAGGCCGCCCACGCGGGAGATCTCCCCCGCGCCCGGCCGCCCGGGTGCGCGCGGCGACCGCGG
>DASSGC010000540.1:0-15172 GCA_035693765.1 Acidimicrobiales bacterium | reverse complement strand
GGTCGGCACCGGCGCATGTCCTCGACCCCATCCGCGCCGCCGGGCGCGCGGCGAGCCGCCGGGCGCCCGGCGAGCCGCCGGTGTCAGCCCGGTGCGACCGTGGCCTGGGCCTCGCTGAAGCGGGCGAACAGCCCGCGGACCCGGTTGTGGTCGGCGGTCAACAGCGTCACGGCATCCATGGGGGTCGCTCCATCGGCTCGGCGGGGTGGCCGCACGCTGGTACCCCGGGGGCCTCCGGGTGATACCGCAGCGAGCGGGGCGCGGACCGGTACGGTCGGGCGCATGTGTGGCCGTTTCGTGTCCGCCTCGCCCCCGGACGAGATCGCCAAGTACTTCGATGCCGCAGCCCCGGAGGCGCTGCTGGAGCCGTCGTACAACGTGGCGCCCACCAACGACATCTACGCGGTGCTGAGCGACGGGGAGGTGCGCCGGGTCCAGGCCTTCCACTGGGGCCTGGTGCCCGGCTGGGCGAAGGACCCCAAGGTCGGCTCCCGCATGATCAACGCCCGGGCCGAGACCCTGGCCACCAAGAACGCCTACAAGCCGGCGCTCAAGCGGCGGCGCTGCCTGATCCCGGCCGACGGCTTCTACGAGTGGCGCAAGCTGCCCGACACCAAGCGCAAGCAGCCCTACTTCGTCAGCCGCCCCGACGGCGAGCCCTTCGCCTTCGCGGGACTGTGGGAGGTCTGGCGCGGGCCCAAGGACGCCGAGGGCAACCGCACCGCCGAGCCGCTGCGGTCGTGCACGATCATCACCACCACGCCCAACGAGACGATGGCCCAGATCCACGACCGGATGCCGGTGATCCTGCCGCCGTCGGCCTGGGACGACTGGCTCGATCCGGGCAACGACGACATCGACACCCTGGGCAGGCTGCTGGTGCCGGCGCCGGCGGGCATCACCACGCTCCGGCCCGTGTCGACCGAGGTGAACAGCGTGCGCAACAAGGGCCCCGAGCTCATCGCACCGGCCACGCCCGACCAGCTCGTCTCCTGACGGGGGCCCGGAGAGGTCCGGCGTCGTGGCCCCCGCCGGCGGGGCGTCAGCCCGGCGCGGCCGCCACGACCTCGCTGCGGCCGAGGTCGCGGAGCGCGGCCCGCAGGCGGTCGGCGGCATCGTCGAGCAGGGCCGGGTCGGGGTCGTGGTCGGCCTTGGCGAAGGACAGATCGGACTCGGCGTCGATCGGGATGACGTGGAGGTGGCAGTGCGGCACCTCGAGCCCGGCGACGATCAGACCGATGCGAGTGGGGGAGAACGCCGCCATCTGGGCCCGGCCGACCTGCCGGGCCACCTCGGTGAGGTGCGCGGCGAGGTCCGGGTCGAGGTCGACCCAGTGGTCGACCTCCTCGACCGGCACGACCAGCGCATGGCCGGGGCGGATGGGGGCGATGGTGAGGAACACGACCGCCCGGTCGTCGCGCCACACGAAACGCCCGGGGATGTCGCCCTGGATGATCTTGGTGAACAAGGTCGCCATCGGCGCCGACCTTAGACCGGCAGCGGATCGGTCACGCCGGCACGTGTCACCGTGCTGCGTTGCCGGCGGGCGTCGACCCCGACCGGCGACGCCGGCCCGACCGGTCGTCCCGTCGCGGCACTACCCTCACCGCCGAGATGGAACCCCCGGCCGCCGAGACCACGTCCCCGCCGCCATCCCCCGGCGCGGGGGCGGGCGCGCTCACGCTGCCCAACCTCGTCACGGTGGTGCGGCTGGCGTGCCTGCCCGTCTTCCTGTGGCTGCTCTTCGGGGTCGAGGACCGGGCGGCGGCCGCCTGGTTGCTGGCCGCCCTCGGCATCACCGACTGGGTGGACGGCTACCTGGCGCGCCACATGGGCCAGGAGTCGGAGCTGGGCAAGATCCTCGACCCGGTGGCCGACCGGCTGCTGTTCTTCGTCGGCGCGGGCGGCATCCTGATCGACGGCTCGGTCCCGACGTGGTTCGCAGTGGTCGTGCTGGTGCGGGAGACACTGGTGGGCGGGGCGACGCTGCTGCTGGCGGCGCTCGGCGCCAAGCGGATCGACGTCACCTGGTTCGGCAAGGCCGGGACGTTCTTCCTGATGATGTCCTTCCCGCTGTTCCTGGCCAGCCACTCCGACCTGTCGTGGGCCGACACCGCCGGCGTGCTGGCCTGGCTCACGGGCATCCCGGGCCTGGCGCTCAGCCTGTACGCGGCCGCGCTCTACGTGCCCCTCGCCCGCCGGGCGCTGGCCGAGGGCCGGGCCGAGCGCGGCGCGGCGTCCGCGGCGACCTGAGCCGCCGCGCTGCATCGAGCCGGCGCACCTCGCCGCGCCGCCACACCGCACCGCGCCGCGGCGCCGCAGCACGTCCGCCCCGCCGGTCGGCCCTGCACGCACCGTGACCGCGTGGCCGCCTATCGGGAGCACCGACCGCCGCGAGTACGGTCGGGGGCATGAAGGCCGTCATCATGGCCGGCGGTGAGGGGACCCGGTTGCGTCCCCTCACCTCCAACGCCCCCAAGCCCATGCTGCCGATCGCCAACGCGCCGATGATGGAGCACATCGTCACCCTGCTGCGCAAGCACGGATACGACGACATCGTCGTCACCGTCGCGTTCCTGGCGAACCACATCCGGAACTACTTCGGCGACGGGTCCGAGCTCGGTGTCCGGATGGTGTACGCCACCGAGGAGACCCCGCTCGGCACCGCCGGGTCGGTGCTCAACGCCCGCGACGAGCTGGACGAGCGGTTCCTCGTCATCTCGGGCGACGTGCTCACCGACATCGACCTCGGGGCCATCGCCCGATTCCACGACGAGCGGAACGCCCTGGCGACCATCGGCCTCACGCCGGTCGAGAACCCGCTCGAGTTCGGCATCGTGATCACCCGGGAGGACGGCACCATCGAGCGCTTCCTCGAGAAGCCCACGTGGGGCCAGGTCTTCAGCGACACGATCAACACCGGCATCTTCGTGCTCGAACCCGAGATCTTCGACTACATCGAGGCCGGCCGCCCGGTCGACTTCAGCGGCGAGGTGTTCCCCCGCCTGCTGGAGGATCAGCGCCCGCTGTACGGCGCCGTGGTGGAGGGCTACTGGGAGGACGTCGGCACCCTGGAGGCCTACGTCCGTGCCCACAAGGACGTGCTCGACGGCCGGGTGGAGGTCGAGATCCCGGGGTTCGAGATCAGCGACGGCGTCTACGTCGGCGAGGGCGTCGACATCCACCCGGACGCCCGCATCGACGGCCCGGTCATCATCGGGGACTACTCCCGGGTCGAGGGCAACGCCCGGCTCGGCGAGTACACGGTGCTCGGCACCAACGTGCGGGTCCGCGCCGGCGCCGACCTGCAGCGGGCGGTGATCCACGACAACACCTACGTCGGCGAGGGGGTGCGCCTGCGGGGCACGACGGTCGGCCGCTCCTGCGACCTGCGCAACGGGGTGCGGGGCGAGGAGGGCGTGGTGCTCGGCGA
Organism: Acidimicrobiales bacterium; assembly: GCA_035693765.1. GTDB lineage: Bacteria > Actinomycetota > Acidimicrobiia > Acidimicrobiales > VFJN01 > ZC4RG19. Next base: position 11,739 of record DASSGC010000540.1, on the reverse strand, counting down.
CGAGTGCTTCGTCGGCGAGCACGCCGTGCTCAGCGCCGGGGTCAAGGTGTACCCGTTCAAGACGGTCGAGGGTGGCGCGGTCATCAACAGCTCGATCGTGTGGGAGTCGCGTGGGTCGCGCAGCCTGTTCGGCCGCCTCGGCGTGTCGGGCCTGGCCAACGTCGACGTGACGCCGGAGCTGGCCATCCGGGTGGCGATGGCGTTCGCCACGACGCTGAAGAAGGACGCCACCGTCATCACGTCCCGCGACTCCAGCCGGTCGGCCCGCATGCTGAAGCGGGCGCTCATGGCCGGCATCAACGCGGCCGGGGCCAACGTCCGTGACCTGGAGGTGGCGTCGGTCCCGGTGACCCGCTTCGCGGTGGCGCGGCCCGAGGCCGACGCGGGCGTCACGATCCGGCTGGAGGAGCACGATCCGCAAGCGGTGATCATCCGCTTCTTCGACGGCAGCGGGGCGGACATCTCCGAGGCGGCCCAGCGCAAGATCGAGCGGCTGTTCCTGCGGGAGGACTTCCGGCGGGTGTTCCCCGGTGAGATCGGCGACATCGGCTTCCCGCCCCGGCACCTCGAGCAGTACAGCGCGGCGCTCGAGTCGGTCGTGGACGTGCGCCGCATCGCGGCCGCCGGGTTCAAGGTGGTGGTCGACTACTCCTACGGTGCCACCTCGTTCGTCATGCCCAACATCCTCTCGAAGCTGGGCGCAGACGTGCTGGCCGTCAACCCCTTCGCCTCGACCACGGGGATCATGTCCTGGGACCGCGACGAGCACGCCAACAGCGTGGCCGGGCTGGTGCGGGCGGCGGGCGCGTCGGTGGGCGCGGTCATCGACCCCGACGGCGAGCGCCTGACGCTGGTGGACGACACCGGTCACGTGCTGGCCGACAACGAGGCCCTGCTGGCGTACGTGTCGCTGGTCGCCAACCACATCGGCGACCGGGCGATCGCGCTGCCCCTGTCGGTCACGAGCCACGCCGAGGCGCTGGCCCGGGCCAAGGGCGTCGAGGTGGTCTGGAGCAAGCTGTCGACGGCGGCGCTGATGGAGGTCGCGTCGCAGCCCGGCATCGGGTTCGCCGCCACCGACGACGGGGGGTTCATCCTCCCGTCGTTCCTGCCGGCGTTCGACGGGGCGGCGGCGATGGTCAAGATGCTCGAGCTGCTGGCCCTGGAGGGGGTACCGCTGTCGAAGGTGGTGGCCGACCTGCCGAAGGTGCACGTCGTGCACGAGTCGGTGGTCACGCCGTGGGAGCAGAAGGGCACGGTGATGCGCACCCTGGTCGAGCTCAGCAAGGACCGCGAGGTCGACCTGGTCGACGGCGTCAAGGTGCACCACGACGACGCGTGGGCGCTGGCCCTGCCCGACCCGGAGGAGCCCATCACCCACATCTGGGCCGAGAGCGGGTCGGACATGGCGGCCAGGCGGCTGGCCCAGGAGTACGCACGCCGCATCCGCCAGATCCTGCGCTGACGGCGGGAAGGCCCTGGTGGCGGGCGGGACGAAGTCTCGACCCGGGGTCGAGCCTTCAGGCCACCCGGCGGCCGCCGCCCCGGGCCGGGATTCCGCTGATCACCTGGTGCTTCGGCGCCTTCGGCGGTCAAGTCTCGACCTGTCGTCGAGGTTTGACACGGTTCGCTAGCCTGCCCCCCCATGGACGTCCCCCAGGAGCTCCGCTACTCGACCGACCACGAGTGGGCGAGGTTCGAGGCGGGGAGAGCCCGCGTCGGCATCACCGATTATGCGCAGGACGCGCTCGGCGACGTCGTGTTCGTCGAGCTGCCCGAGGTCGGCACCAAGGTCGAGCAGGGTGTGAGCTGCAGCGAGGTCGAGTCCACGAAGTCGGTCTCCGAGATCTACGCTCCCGTGAGCGGCGTCATCGTCGAGGTCAACGGCGAGCTGGGCGACAACCCGCAGAAGCTCAACGAGGACCCCTACGGCGAGGGGTGGTTGTTCGTCATCGAGCCGAGCGACGAGGCGCAGCTCGGCGAGCTGCTCGATGCCGAGGGCTACCGTGCGTTGATCGAGGAGTGAGGCCTGTGGCCGACGACGACGTCTTCTGTAGGCAGTGTGGTCACCGCAACCCGCCGGGCGCGAACTTCTGCTCGTCCTGCGGGGCGCCGCTGGCCGCACGCCGGGAGGACCCGACGACCGTGACGTTCTTCCCCGACGCCGCCGAGACCTACGACGAGATGGCGGTCGACTACGACGAGGTCCCGCCCGGGGTCGGCGTGCTGGTGGTGAAGCGGGGGCCCAACGTGGGGTCGCGGTTCTCGCTGGAGAAGGACCTCATCCAGGCGGGCCGCCATCCCGAGAGCGACATCTTCCTCGACGACGTCACCGTCTCGCGCCGTCACGCAGAGATCATCCGGGAGGACTACGGCTACCGGGTCCGCGACGCCGGGTCGCTCAACGGGACCTACCTCAACCGTCAACGGGTCGAGTCGGCTCCGCTCGCCGACGGTGACGAGCTGCAGATCGGCACCTTCAAGCTGGTCTTCCTGACCGGGAGGGGAGATGCAACGTGACCAGAGCACCGGCTGATCGCTCGCATCTGTCGATCGGGGAGGTCCTGTCGCTGCTGCAGGACGAGTTCCCCGATGTCACGATCTCGAAGATCCGGTTCCTGGAGAGCCAGGGCCTGCTCGATCCCGAGCGGACCCCGTCGGGCTACCGTAAGTTCTACGAAGGAGACATCGACCGGCTCCGGTGGATCCTGCGCCAGCAGAAGGACCACTACCTGCCGCTCAAGGTGATCAAGGACCGGCTCGACGACGCCGTTCCGGCGGCCACCGAGCCGCAGGCCCCCGCCCGTGAGCGCGAGCCGGCCGCCCCGGAGCCCGAACCCGAGCCGGCCGTCGCCAACGGCACCGCGGTGGCCCCGGCCCCCGCGGCCCGCCTCGCGAACGGCCTGCCGGTCGACCCCGAGCGGCGGGTCGTGACCGCCCTGGCGCTGGACGAGCGCCTGGATCCGGTGGCGTCGCCGCCGGTCCCGGGCGTCGACGCGCCCGCCGTCCTGCCCACCCCGCGGCCGCGGATGGTGCGCGATCCGGCGCCGCCGCCGTCACCGGAGGTCGAGGTCAGCCGGCTGATCGAGGCGCCGCCCCGCCGGTCGCCGGCCCCCCGCAGCGTGCCGGCCCCCCGGGCCCGGGCCGCGCCGCGTCCCCCGGCCGAGGCCGCGGCCGACACGGCATCGGTGAGCCTGACGGTCGAGGAGCTGGCCCAGGCCAGCGGGCTCACGGTGCGGGACGTGCGCGACCTCGAGAGCTTCGGCATGCTCGACGGCTTCCAGGTGGGCGACGCCACGTACTACGACGCCGACGCGCTGGTGATCGCGCGCACCGCGGCGGGCTTCCTGGAGCACGGCATCGAGCCCCGGCACATGCGCAGCTACAAGGTGGCCATCGACCGCGAGGCGGCCCGGTTCGAGCAGATCGTCCTGCCGCTCCTCAAGCAGCGCAATCCCGACGCCCGCCGCAAGGCGGCCCGGACGGTCACCGAGCTCATCCGGCTCGGCGACGACATGCGACGGGTGCTGCTGCATCGCGAGCTGCGGAACCTCATCACGCCGGACTGATCCCGCACGCCCACCGCTCGCCGGCACCCTCCGGACGTCCCTCCCATGTCGTCCAGACCCGGTGCCGCACGGCCAATTCGGCCGCACGGGGGAGTAGGGTTGGAGCCGATGGCCGTCGAGATGCAGCTCGTCAGCGTCGAGGACCCGGAGCGCCCCAACCGGACCCCGGTGGTGATCCTGCGCGAGACGGCAGGGCAGCGACGGCTGCTGCCGATCTTCATCGGCGCCGCGGAGGCACAGGCCATCAACCTGTCGCTCAAGAACATCGAGACGCCGCGCCCGATGACGCACGACCTGATGAAGAACCTGCTCGACGAGGTCGGCGCGCAGGTCGAGCGCATCACCGTCACCGCCCTGCGGGACGGAACGTTCTACGCCGAGATCGTCCTCAGCGCCCAGGGCGAGGTGCGGACCGTGTCGAGCCGGCCGTCCGACGCCATCGCGCTGGCCGTCCGCATCGGCTCGCCGATCTTCGCCGAGGAGGAGGTCCTCGACGAGGCCGGCCGGGTCGAGCAGCCGGACGAGGAGCAGGCGGAGCAGATGGTCGAGCAGTTCCGCAACTTCATCGACCACGTCAACCCGGAGGACTTCGCGCTCTGAGCCGCCGGCGACCGGCCCGGTCGCCGCGGCGTTGACCCATCGGTCAGTGCGTCGTACCCTGCGGCATCGTGACATCGGCGTAATTCCGCCGATGTCACCAGCGACTCCCAGGAGACCCCTACATGCGCGAAACCTCGGACGCTCCCGTCGAGGAGTTCAGCGGCAAGCGGGCGGCGGCCATCGTGGGCATCACCTACCGCCAGCTCGACTACTGGGCCCGCACCGACCTGATCCGGCCCGAGCTGGCCGACGCCCACGGCAGCGGCAGCCGGCGCATGTACAGCTACCGCAACCTGCTCGAGCTCAAGCTGGTCAAGACGCTGCTCGACAACGGCATCAAGCTGGAGTCGATCCGCGAGGCGTTCACCTACCTGCGCGAGCAGCTCGGCGCCGACGTGTCCACCGCCAAGCTGGTGATCTCCGGCAACAGCGCGGTGCTCGTGCGCGAGAACGACGAGCTGATCGACGTCGTCAACCGCTACCAGGGCCAGGGCGTGCTCAACCTGCTGGCGCTCGACGGTGTCAAGGAGCAGGTCGACGCGGCCATCGTGGAGCTCCGCCCTTCTGAGGACGCCCCCTCCGCCCGCCGGAGCGAGGGGGCGGACGCCCGGACGGCCGCCACCGGGACCGCCCGGCGGTAGCCGCCGGTTCGGCGCTCTCCGGGCCGCCGCGCCCGTGGCAGTAGCCTCGGCCCGCGTGACCCTGCACAGCTCGCCGCTCGACGACCGCCACCGTGCCCTCGGCGCCAAGATGGTGCCCTTCGGAGGCTGGGAGATGCCGATCCAGTACCCGACCGGCACGCTGGCCGAGCATCACGCATGCCGGACGGGCGCGGCGATCTTCGACGTCAGCCACCTCGGCACGGTGCGGGTCACGGGGCCGACGGCGCTCGACCGGCTGCAGGCCACGTTCACCAACGACCTCGCCAAGGTGGGGCCGGGCCGCACGCAGTACACCCAGCTCCTCGACCCGGGCGACGCATCGGTCGTCGACGACATCATCGTGTGGTGGGTGGACGCGGAGCGGTTCGACGTGATGCCCAACGCCTCGAACACCGACCGGGTGGTCGCCGCCATCGGGGGCGACGACGTCACCGCCACGCGTGCCGTGCTGGCCGTCCAGGGACCGCAGGCCCGCGAGCGGCTGGCCACGCTGTCGCCCGAGGCGGCCGCCGTGCGGCGCCGCCACGTCGCCGTGGTGACGGTGGCGGGGGCGGAGTGCGTGGTGGCGGGCACCGGCTACACCGGCGAGGACGGTGTCGAGCTGGCCGTGCCGGCGGGGTCCGCCGGGGCCGTGTGGGACGCCGTGGTGGCGGCGGGGGCGACCCCCGCCGGGCTGGGGGCACGCGACACCCTCCGCCTGGAGGCCGGCCTGCCGCTGCACGGCCACGAGCTGGGGCCGGGCATCACCCCCCTGCAGGCGGGCCTGGACTGGGTGGTGGCGTGGGGCAAGGGCGAGTTCGCCGGCTACGCGGCGCTGGCCGCGGAACGGGAGCGGGGCGTGACCCGGCGGCTGCGTGGGCTCGAGGTGTCCGGGCGCCGGCCGCCCCGGGCCGACTGCCCGGTGCTCGTCGACGGCGAGCCGGCCGGGGTCGTCAGCAGCGGGAACTTCTCGCCGACGCTGGGCAAGGGCATCGCGCTCGCCTTCCTGCCGCCGGCGGTGGAGGAGGGTGCGGCGGTGGCGGTCGACATCCGGGGGACGCTGGCCCCGGCCACCGTGGTGCCGTTGCCGTTCTACCGCCCCGCAGGCTGACGGCCCGGCGGCCGGCCGGCCGCAGGGCCGACCCGCCGCGGCCCGCGGCGGGTCGTCAGGTGCCGGACAGCCGGCCGACAGAGTGCCGCGACGGGCCGTTACTCCGTTGGCGGTCGTTGACACGAGCCGTAGCCTCGCGGCAAGACCCGCTGGCGAATGGGGGTTGCGATGGCCTTGGCACCGTTGGTCGACGAGATCCTCGGAGGTGACCTGCCCGTCGCGGTCGACGCGTACGACGGCAGCCACGCCGGTCCGCCGGACGCGACGACGAGGCTGGTCATCCGTTCACCGGATGCGCTGCGCCGCATCATCACGGCGCCCGGGGAGCTCGGCCTGTCCCGCGCCTACGTCGCCGGCGAGGTGGAGGTCGACGGCGAGATCTGGGACCTGATCGCGCTGCGGGAGCGCCTGCCGACGATCCGCTTCTCGCCGCGGGTGCTGCGCCGGATGGTCGAGGAGCTGGGCGGTTGGCGCGAGATCTCCCGGGTCGATCCACCCCGGGAGGAGGCCCGCCTGCACGGCCGCCGCCACACCCGGTCGCGCGATGCGGCGGCGATCAGCCATCACTACGACGTGTCCAACGAGTTCTACCGCATGGTGCTGGGGCCGAGCATGACCTACTCGTGCGCCGTGTTCCACGACCTGTCCGACACGTTGGAGGAGGCCCAGGCCAACAAGTACGAGCTGATCTGCCGCAAGCTCGGGCTGGCGCCCGGGATGCGGCTGCTCGACATCGGCTGCGGTTGGGGCGGCATGGTCATGCACGCCGCTCAGCACCACGGGGTCAGCGCGGTCGGGGTGACCATCTCGGCCCGCCAGGCCGAGCTGGCCGAGAAGCGGGTCGGCGAGGCCGGGCTGTCCAGCCAGGTCGAGATCCGGCGCCAGGACTACCGCGAGGTCGACGACGGGCCCTACGACGCCATCAGCTCCATCGGCATGTTCGAGCACGTGGGCGAGGCGCGGCTGGGCGAGTACTTCGGCCGCCTGCGCGGCCTGCTCCGCCCCGGGGGCCGCCTGCTGAACCACGGCATCAGCCGGCCGCCCGGGCAGCGGCCACGCCTGCCCCGCAACAGCTTCGCCAACCGCTTCGTGTTCCCCGACGGCGAGCTGCACGAGGTGGGGCGGGTGGTGTCGATGGTGCAGGCCGCCGGGTTCGAGATGCGCCATGTCGAGTCGCTGCGCGAGCACTACGCCGAGACCCTGCGCCGCTGGGTCGCGAACCTCGAGGCGTCGTGGGATGCCGCGGTCGACGAGGTGGGTGCGGGCCGGGCCCGGGTGTGGCGGCTCTACATGGCGGGCTCCGCGGTGAACTTCGCCGAGGGCCGCACCCAGATCCACCAGGTGCTGGCCACGCCCAGCACCCCCGACGGCCGGTCGGGCATGCCGCTGCGCCCCGACTTCGGCTAGTGCGCCAGGAGGAGGATCGCCAACTGATCTACGCCCAGGTGTGCGAGAGCTACCGGGCCATCGACGACTGCCGCACCAAGGACTCGAGCGGATAGGTCACGCCGGCGCGTGTCACCGTGCTGCGTTGCCGGTCGGCCGAGCTGTGGAGCTGGTGCTTCCACGCCAAATCCCCACGCGTAGGCCGTGGCGAGCTCCCTATCCGCTCGGCCTCTAAGGACTTGAGCGGATAGGTCACGCCGGCGCGTGTCACCGTGCTGCATTGCCGGTCGGCCGAGCTGTCGACCTGGTGCTTCCATCCCAAATCCCCACGCGTAGGCCGTGGCGAGCGCCCCATCCGCTCGGCCACTAAAGTCGCGGCGGGCGGCAATGAGGGCTGGGGGAAAGTCCTTCATGACAGACGAGGGTCAGCCGCAGCTGAGCCGCCGTCAGGTGGCAGCGGGTGCCGTCGGCGCAGGGGCGGTCGTCGTGGCCGCGGCCGCCGGGATCCTGCCGGGCACCAGAGGCACCGGGAACCCGTTCGCCGGCGGCGGGAACCGGGCCGCGGCCAACCGCCCGTCCGACGCCGGCGGATTCGGCAGCCAGGACGAGAGCTACGCGTCGGCCGACGTCGGCGACGCCGCGGTCGCACCGCCGCCCACCCTCGTGTACGCCACCGCCGGCGAGGCCGCCGCCGGCACCGCCGTCACCGTGCCGACCATCCTGCGGACCGACGACCCCGCCCTCCACCTCGCCCGGCGGGCGACGTTCGGGCCCACGCCCGAGCTCGTCGACGAGATCCACGCCGCCGGCATCGACGCCTGGATCGCCGCCCAGCTCGCCCCGGACGACATCCCCGACCCGGTCGCCGACCAGGCGTGGGCGGCGTTCCCGCTGGCCGCCGCCGACCCGGCCACCATCCGGGCGTCGATCGGCCGGTACAAGTGGGACGCCATGATGGCGTACTCGAAGGCCACGCTGGCCCGCCAGGTCTGGTCGACGCGCCAGCTCTTCGAGGTGATGGTGGACTTCTGGGCCAACCACCTCAACCTGCCCACGCCCGGCCCCGGCGGCTGGGACATCGCCGGCAGCTACCACACCAACGTCATCCGGGCCCATGCGCTCGGGTCGTTCACCGACATGCTGCTCGCGTCCGCGGCCCACCCGGCCATGCTCCGCTACCTGTCCGCCGGCCAGTCGACCAGGGAGTCGGTCAACGAGAACTACGGGCGCGAGCTGCTGGAGCTGCACACGGTCGGGGTCGGGTCGGGCTACACCGAGGACGACGTCCGCAACAGCGCCTACATCCTGACCGGCCGGACCGTGGTGGGCGACCGGGGCCCCGGGGAGGAGAGCACCTTCCGCTACGACCCGGCCAAGCACTGGACGGGGCGGGTCACGGTGCTGGACTTCAGCCACGACAACGCCAGTCCCGAGGGGGGCATGGAGGTCGGCGACGCCTACCTCCGCCACCTGGCCGCGCACCCCGCCACCGCGGCGGCGATCGCCCGCAAGCTGGCCGTGCGCTTCGTGGCGGACATGCCGCCGCCGTCACTGGTCGACCGGCTGACGGCGGCCTACCTCGACGGGGGCACCGCGATCGCCCCGCTGCTCGACACGCTGTTCCGGTCCGCGGAGTTCTGGGCGGCGGTCGGCCAGAAGACCCGGCGCCCGCTGGAGAACGTGGTGGCGAGCGCCCGCGCCGTCGGCGTGCAGCCGGGCGACGACACGCCCCGGGGGGTGGACGCGCTCTACTGGGCGTCGCAGCTCGGCGGCCAGCGCCCGCTGGCCTGGCCGGCCCCGAACGGCTACCCGGACGTGCAGGCGGCCTGGCGGTCGGCCGGCGGCCTGCTGGAGATGTGGAACAACCACCGGGGCCTCGTCGGCGGCTGGCACAAGGGCCTCGCGTACCCGCCGCCCGAGGAGCTGGTGGCGGGCCTGCCCGCGGCGACCGTGGGCGAGCACATCGACAGCCTGTGCCAGCGGCTCTGCTTCCAGTCGTTCCAGCCGGCCCACCGTGACGCGCTCGTCGCGTTCGTGGGCGCCGACGCCGCCGCGCCGGCCGGCCGCAACGACGTCAGGGGCCCGCTGCGCGACGTGGCGGCACTCGTGCTCGACTCCCCCTACTTCATGCTGCGATGAGGTGACCCGATGACCGACGACGACGGGGTGGTGTGGCCCGGCCCGCCCGGGCCGCTGCTCAGCCGGCGGCGCTTCCTGGCCGGCACCGGGGCGGTCGCGCTCGGCACGCATCTCGGCCACGCCCGTGCCTCGTTCGGCGCGGCGCCGGGTGACGGCGCCCTCGTCGTCGTGTTCCTCCGTGGGGGCATGGACGGCCTGTCGGTGATCGTCCCCGGCGACGACCCCGACCTGCGGGCCGCCCGCCCCAAGCTGGCGGTGCCCAGCTCGGTGCTGCTCCCCCTCGACCGGGGCTTCGGCCTCCACCCGGCGCTCGCACCGCTCCACGAGCTGTGGAAGCGCGGGCAGTTCACCGCCGTCCCCGCGGTGTCGACCACGGATGTGTCGCGCAGCCACTTCCAGGCCCAGGACTGCCTCGAGCGGGGTGGCTCGGCCACGGGCACGACCGAGGGCTGGCTCGACCGGGTGCTCGACCACCTGGGTCCCGGCACACCGTTCCGGGCCGTGGCCGCGGCCTCGACCCTGCCCCGGGCGCTGGCCGGCGACCAGGCGCCGGTCACGCTGCGGGCCGTCGACGAGTTCTCGCTGTCGGTCCCCGACGACGCCAGGGCCCGCCACACGCAGGCCCTCGCCGCCCTCTACGCCGGGGTCGACCACCCGATGGCGGTCGACGTGAGCACCACCCTGGGCGGCCTGGACGTCGCCACGACCCTCGCCGCGGCCGGGTACCAGCCGGCCGCGACCTACCCGGAGGGCGACTTCGCCACGGGTCTCGCTCAGCTCGCCCACCTGATCAAGGCCGACGTCGGGTTGCGGGTGGCGTGCATCGACGTCGGCGGCTGGGACCACCACGCCAACCTGGGCACCGTCGACGGGGGCGAGATGAAGGGCTCGCTGACGGCGCTGGGGGCCTCGCTCGCCGCCTTCGCCGCAGATCTCGGGCCGACGTTGGATCAGGTCACGATGGTGGCCATGACCGAGTTCGGCCGCCGCGTGGCGGAGAACGCCAACGGCGGCACCGACCACGGCCACGGCGCGGCGGTGTTGCTCCTCGGCGGCGGGCTGGCCGGGGGCACGATCCAGGGCCAGTGGCCCGGCCTGTCGCCGGCGGTGCTCGACCACGGCGACGTGCCGGGCGCCAACGACTACCGGGACGTGCTGGGCGAGGTGGTCTCCGCCCGCCTGGGCCTCGGTGCCGACGCCCTGTCCGCCGTGTTCCCCGGCCACCAGGTCCAGGCGCTCGGGGTCACCCGATGATGCCGATCTGGTCACGAATGCCCAGGATGCGTGGCATCCGCGCCCATTTTCCGTAGCATGGATCGGCTGCCTAGTAGCGAGGATCGACGCTTGGCGAAGACGAAAGACGATGCCTTCATCCTTGAAGGACGCACAGAAGAGGCTCTCAAGGGGGGCCATTTCCGCATCGCGCTCGACAACGGTCACACCGTGTTGGGCCACCTCAGCGGCAAGATGCGGAAGAACCGCATCCGGATCCTGCCGGGGGACCGCGTGCAGGTCGAGGTGTCCGCCTACGACCTCAACCGCGGCAGGATCACGTACCGCTACAAGTAGTGACCGTCGACTCCGGTACAGTCTGCGATGCCGAACCGGTCGCGTGGACCGGGTCGATACAAGAAGAGAGAAAAAAATTGGCTACAGGAACCGTGAAGTTCTTCAACGCGGAGAAGGGCTTCGGCTTCATCTCCCGTGAGGACGGGGACGACGTGTTCGTCCACTTCTCCAACATCCAGGGTGAGGGCTACAAGACCCTCAACGAGGGTCAGACGGTCGAGTTCGACATCGGACCGGGCCGCAAGGGCGACGAGGCCCAGAACGTTCGGGTCATCTGACCTCCTGCCTCGTCCCGAGGCACGTTGTCGAACCGCCGGCCTCGCCGGCGGTTCGTCAGTTTTCGGGCAATTTTCACTCTCGTGCTGGATTGTGTCACACAGCGTGAATATTCTCTCGCCTGGGCACATGGGCCACTCCACGGAACTTCCGGATGTCGTCGCCGCGGCGGGCAGAGGTGAGAGTTGGGCGCTCACCGAGTTGTACCGCGCCTACCAGGCGCCGCTGCTGCGCTACCTCCGGGCGCAGGCACCCTGGGCGGCGGACGACCTGGCCGGCGACGTGTGGCTCGCGGTCGCCCGGGGCCTGGGGGCGTTCACGGGCGACGAGTACGGCTTCCGGGGCTGGCTGTTCACCATCGCCCGCAACCGGCTGATCGACCATCGCCGCCAGTCCACCCGCCGGCGCACCGACCTCGTGGCCACCGAGCGCCTCGAGCTGGTCGTCG
>DASSGC010000539.1:0-2805 GCA_035693765.1 Acidimicrobiales bacterium | reverse complement strand
CCCCACGCGTAGGCCGTGGCGAGCGCCCTATCCGCTCGGCCTCTTGGGCCGCGGTGGTCAGGCCGGGGATCCGGCCAGATCCGGCGGGCATGCGCCCGGCGGCCATGTCACTCTTGCGACCCGGCGCGGCGGTGCTCAGCGGAGGCTGTTGGCGACCTGGGCGAAGAGCCGGAGGGTCTCGGTGTCGGGGTAGTCGCTGCACCAGGGGTAGAAGCCGGTGCAGCCGAGGTCGACGTAGGTCTTGATCTTCTCGGCGACCTGCTCGGGGGTGCCGACGAAGTTCCCGGCCCGCCATGACTCCGTCGGTTCGCCCCAGAACGAGCGCGAGCCGGCATCGACGATCTCCTGCTCGGTCTCGCGGATGAACACCTCCGGCGAGATCGTCTTGCGGATCTCGTCGTAGTCACGGCCGACGTCCTTGCAGTGCTGCTGGAGCACCTCGGCCTTGTGCTGCCACTCGTGCGGCTTGCCCCCGAAGTTCGCGGAGTCGGCGTGGCGGGCGACCACCCGGAGCGTGAGCTGCTCGCCGCCGCCGCCGATGAGGATCTCGGGGTGCGGCTGCTGCAGGGGCTTGGGATCGCACTGTGCGCCGTCGAGCGTGAAGTGCGTCCCCTGGTAGCTGACGTCGGGCTCGGACCACATCGCCTTGACGATCTCGACGGTCTCGCGCAGCACCCGGATCCGATCGGCGGGCGTGGGGAAGTCGTAGCCGTAGCCGGTGAACTCGTGCTCGTACCAGCCCGCCCCGACCCCCCAGATCAACCGGCCGCCCGACATCACGTCGATGTTCGAGGTGATCTTCGCGAGCAGCGCGGGGTTGCGGTACGGCGCGCACCCGACCATCTGGCCGAGCTTGATGCGCGACGTGACCTGGCTGATCGCGGCGATCGTCGTCCAGCACTCGAACATCGCCTCGTGCGCGGGGACCGGCACGTTGTGGAAGTGGTCGTACACCCACAGCGAATCGAGGCCGAGCTGCTCGGCGAGCTGAGCGATCTCGACGGCCTTGGCCCACTTGGCCTGCGGGTCCTCGATCGAGGCCAGCTCCATCTTCCAGCCCTGAGGCACGAACACGCCGAACGTGAGGTCATGGGACGCCATGGGATCTTCCTTCCTGGTGGCTGCGGCCGGGGTGCCGGCCTCGCCTCGCCTCGCTGCCCGACGACGGTGCGGTGTGCCGGACCGCGCCGGCGCCGGGCATCGACGCCCGGCGCTCCCGTCGACGTTAGCGCCGGTCCCGCCGGCCGCGACCGAGAGAGCCGGCCGTGCCCGGCCCACCGGCGGCCGGGCCGGGATCCGCGCGATCGGCGCGATCGGCGCGATCGGCGCGGTCGACCGGCCGAGCGTGGTGTGCGACGGTGCGACGGTGCTACGGGCCAGCGACGCCGAGGACGTGCCATGACCACCATCGCCATCCCGCCCGGCTCGCCGTTCGGGCCGGACAACCTGCCGTACGGGGTGTACTCGGCGGCCGGCGGCGGTCCCCGTATCGGGGTGCGGGCCGGCGACTCGGTGATCGACCTCGCCCGCGCCCTGGGCGATGACACGTTCTCGACGGGATCGCTGAACCCCTTCATGGCGCAGGGCCCGTCCCGGTGGGCCGACGTCCGCACCGCGATCACCGCCGCGCTCGGGTCGAGCCTGCCCGCGGCGGCGGTCCACCCGATCGGGGACGTCGTGCTCCACCGACCGTTCGACGTCGGCGACTACGTCGACTTCTACGCCTCGGAACACCATGCGACGAACCTCGGGCGGCTGTTCCGGCCCGGCGCCGACCCCCTGCTGCCGAACTGGAAGCACCTGCCCGTCGGCTACCACGGGCGCGCCGGCACCGTCGTCGTGTCCGGCACGGAGGTGGTCCGGCCGAACGGGCAGCGCAAGGACCCGGCCGATCCGGCACCGACGTTCGGCCCGTCGCAACGCCTCGACATCGAGGCCGAGGTGGGGTTCGTCGTCGGGGTCGGCACGCCGGGGGGAACACCGATCGGCACGGGCGCCTTCGCCGAGCACGTGTTCGGCGCGGTGCTGGTCAACGACTGGTCGGCGCGCGACATCCAGGCCTGGGAGTACGTGCCGCTGGGCCCGCACCTGGGGAAGAGCTTCGCCACGTCGATCTCGCCCTGGGTGGTACCGCTGGCCGCCCTGGAGGCCGCCCGCGTGCCGACCCCGGCGCAGGACCCCGAGCCGTTGCCCCACCTCCGGGAGCGCAGCCCGTGGGGCCTCGACATCGAGCTCGTCGTCGAGTGGAACGGGGCCGAGGTGAGCCGCCCGCCGTACCGCACCATGTACTGGTCGCCGGCCCAGATGCTGGCCCACCTGACCAGCAACGGGGCGAGCGCCCGCACCGGCGACCTGTTCGCCTCCGGGACGGTCTCCGGCCCGGAGCGGTCCCAGCGCGGCGCGTTCATCGAGCTGACCTGGGGCGGCACCGAGCCCGTCGTCGTCAACGGCGAGGAGCGCACGTTCCTGCTCGACGGCGACGAGGTCGTGATCACCGCGACCGCGCCCGGTGCGGCCGGCGGGCGCATCGGCTTCGGCGAGGTCCGGGGGAGGATCCGCCCGGCGATCGCCACGGGCGGAGACTGACGGCGGGCGGCTCGGTCCCCGGCGACGAGGACTTCTACCCCGACCTCCACGACAAGGCGGCGGTCCGTGGCTGATTGCCTCACGCAACGATCCGCATCTACGGTCCGTCGCGTGACGGAACCGACCCGGGCGGGCGCGGCCACGATGTGGCGCCGGACGGCCTGCGTCCCCCGCTGCACGCCGCCCCGCCGGTGCCGCGCCGAGCGCGCCCACGGCGCC
>DASSGC010000538.1:0-32383 GCA_035693765.1 Acidimicrobiales bacterium | reverse complement strand
CCAGCACCTGGTAGGTCGCATCGGCGGCGGCGCCGGCGAGCACCGCCAGCTCGTCGGCCAACCGGCGACGCTCGTCGACGTGGTGCGGCTCGGCCAGCGTGACGATGCGTTGGTGCAGGGCCCGCAGCGCGCTGGCCGGGGGTCGCCCGCGACCGGCGCCGGACGGCGGGCCGAGGCCCAGCCGCACGTGGCGCACGAGCAACCGGGCGTGCCGCAACGGGTCGGGGTCGGTCCCGGCGGCCGCCGTGGCCACCGCCGCGTCGACCAGCCGCGCGGCCGGCTCCCGCAGATCGGGTCGGGCCTCGGCCGCGTCGGCCAGCGCCAGGGCGACCCGGCCCAGCACGTCGGGCCGGGCGTGCTCCCGGGCCAGCGCGGCGCCGTCGACCAGCGACCGCACACCGGCCGCGTCACCCGCCGCCAGCAGCCGCACACCCAGCTCGGTGGTCGTCTCGGCCAGCAGCGGGCCGTCGCCGGGCGGGACGTGGACGAGCGCCTGCCGGCTGAGCCGCACCGCCTCGGCGGGGGCGCTCCGCCGCGCCGCCTGGTCCGAGGCCGCACGCGCCCACCGCACCGCACGGACGTCGCCTCCCGGTCCGGCGCCTGCGGAGCTGTGATGGGCGAGGGCGGGGGTGTAGGCGTCGAGCGCATGCGCCCGCAACCGCTCGACGGCGGCGGCCAGCCGCTGGTGGACGGCGCGCCGCCGGGCGCCGCTGAGCTGGGCCACCAGCGTCCGCCGCACGATGTCGTGCGGGAACTCGTAGCGGTCGGGGCTCACCTCCACGACCAGCCCCGAGGCGAGGGCGGCGTCGAGGGCGTCGAGCACGGCGTCCTCGTCGAGCTGCGCCGCGCCGGCCACCAGGTCGAGCTCGAAGCGGGAGCCGGCCACCGCCGCGGTCCGCACCAGCTCGGTCGCGGCCGGGTCGAGGCGGGCGAGACGGCCCGCCACCAGGTCGTGCACGCCCGGGGGGATGCCGTCGCCGACCTCGCCGGCGCCTGCCGTGGCGTCGTCCCGCTGCAGTAGCTCGGTGAGCAGGAACGGGTTGCCGGCGGTGTCGGCCACGAGGCGCCGGGCCGCCGCCGCGTGGTCGCCGTCGCCCCGGGTGCGGGCCAGCAGCTCTCGGACGTCGGCCTCGGCCAGGCCCCGCAGCGGCAGGCGCCGGACCCAGCCGTCGCGGTCGAGAGCGTGGACCACCTCGCCCAGGGTGTGCCCGGGGTCGAGGTCGTGGTCGCGGGAGATCGCCACCACCAGGACCGGCGCGTGGCCGGCCCGCCGCAACAGGTGACGCACCAGCAGGAGCGTGTCGTCGTCGGCCCACTGGAGGTCGTCGAGCACGAGCAGCAGCGGCCGCTCCTTGGCCGCCGCCGCCACCAGGTCGGTCACCGCCCCGAACAAGCGGGCCCGCCCTGCGGCGGCCGCCGCCCGGCGCGGCGCCGCCAGCGAGGGGAGCACCGCCGCCAGCTCGGCGAGCGCCTCCTCACCCAGCGGCGGCAGCTCGTCGGCGGGGGTGGTCGCCACGAACGCGTCGAGCGCCTCGACCACCGGCTGGTAGGGGACGAGCGCCTCCTGGTCGCACCGCCCGAACAGCACCCGGCCACCCTCGGCCGCCACCCGGCGGGCCGCCTCGGCCGTCAGGCGCGACTTGCCGATGCCCGCCTCGCCGGTCACGACCACCAGGTGCCGGGCCCCGGCGGCGGCGTGCTCCCAGGCATCGGCCAGCGCCGCCAGCTCGGCCGCCCGGCCGACGAAGGGCGTCGCGCGGGTGGGGCCCCCGGTCGCGGGGACGGCCGGGCCGTCACCGGCCGCGGTGCGGCCCGGGCGGGCCGGGACCGAGCCGAGCAACGCCAGGTACGCCGCCTCGGTCTCGGGCGACGGGTCGACACCCAGCTCGTCGGCCAGCGAGCGGCGCAACCGCTGGTAGGCGAGCAGCGCCTCGGCCCGGTTGCCCGCCGCGGCCAGCGCGGTCAGCAGCGTACGGTGGGCGCTCTCCCGCAGCGGCGCCCGGCGGACCGCCTCCTCCGCCGCGGCGAGCGCCGTCTCGACGTCGCCCGACGCAGCCGCCGCCTGGCCGGTCAGCTCCAGCGCCAGCATGGCGTGATGGCTGAGGCGGGTGCGCAGCTCGTCGGCCCACGGGCCCTCGTGCCCGGGGAGGAACGGCGACGCCAGCAGGTCGGTGGCCGCGGCGGCCGCGGCGGCCGCGGCGGCGGGATCGCCCGCCCCGAGCGCAGTCCTGGCCTCCGCCAGCAGGCGTTCGGCCCGCTCGACGTCGACCTCCAGCGTCACGCCGGCAGGCAGGACGAGCTGGTAGCCGCCCTCGCCGGCCACCACCGTCTCACCGGCGCCGGCCACCGCCCCGGACACGGCCGACCGCACCTTGCTGACGTGGGTCCGGAGCGCGGACGCCCACGTCCGGGGCAGATCGTCGGCCCACAGCGCCTCGGCCAACCGATCGCGGGGGACCGCAGCCGGACGTTCGAGCACCAGGGCGGCGAGCACGGCCCGGGCCGGCCCGCCGAGCGGGTCGGCGGCGGGACGGTCGGACGACCCGACGGTGACGTCACCCATCAGGCGGATCTCGAGTCGCACCTGCCTCCTCCCCGCCCTGCCAGATCGGAGCCCCCGCTGGTCACCGCATTCTTCCATCGGGCAAATCCCCAGGCCAGCGTGAAACGCGCCACACCCCGGGCCCCCGTTTGCGCGCGGTTTACGCCCCCTGCCGGATGATGACCCAAGAGCGCAGACCGCAAACCCCTCACGAGCGGCGGAGATCTCGGCGGATGATCGTGGCGGGACGGAGAGGTGCACGGTCCAAGCGCCCGCAGTGGGCCGGCCTGCGGCGGGGTCGGCCCACTTGCGCGGTCGCACAACACACGGGAAGACGGGCACGACGATGGGGACGGTGACACGACAGGCCAGGGCGGCGGCGGGGAACCCGGAGGGGCCCGCACGCCGGCTGTCCCGGCCCCACCATCGGATGCGCGACCGCTACGACGTGGTCGTCGTGGGCTCGGGGTACGGCGGTGCGATCGCCGCCTCCCGGCTGGCCCGGGCCGGCCGGTCGGTGGCCGTCCTCGAGCGGGGCCGCGAGCTGCGGGCCGGCGACTTCCCCGCGACCGCCTTCCAGGCGCTCCGCCAGCTCCAGGTCCGCCGGGGCGACCGCCGCTTCGGCCGGCGCGCCGGGCTGTTCGAGCTGCGGGCCGGTCACGACCTCAGCGTGATGCTCGGCTGCGGCCTCGGCGGCACCTCGCTGATCAACGCCGGGGTGGCGCTGCGCCCGCCCGACTGGGTCTACGACGACGTCCGCTGGCCGACCGCCTTGCGGGGCCGCACGCGGGGCCCCGCAGAGCTCGCCCCGCACTTCGCCGAGGCGGAACGGATGCTCGGCTCGACGCCCTACCCCGACGACTGGCCGGTGCCCACCAAGCTGGCGGCGCTGGAGCGGGCCGCCGCCGGGGTGGGGGCCGGGGTCACCCGCCCGAACCTGAACGTGACGTTCGCACCGGGGCCCAACGCCGCGGGCGTCCACCAGCAGGCCTGCACGGCCTGCGGCGACTGCGTGACCGGCTGCAACCACGGCGCCAAGAACACCGTCACCGAGAACTACCTCCCCGACGCCGTCGCCCACGGGGCCGAGGTGTTCTGCGAGGCGGCGGTGCGCACGGTGGCGCCTGCGCCCGGCGGCGGATGGATCGTGACGTTCGACGCCGCCGGGGCCGGGCGCCACCGGTTCGCCGCACCGACCACGTTCGTCACCGCCGACGTGGTGGTGCTGTCCGCCGGTGCGCTCGGCTCCACCGAGATCCTGCTCCGCTCGCAGCGCGAGGGCCTGGCCGTCTCCCCCCGGCTGGGCCACCGCTTCTCGGGCAACGGCGACGTGCTCGCGTTCGCCTACGACGTGGCCGGCGTGCCGGTCCGGGGCATCGGCCTCGGCCGGCGCCCGGCCACCGACGACACGCGGGTCGGGCCGTGCATCACCGGCATGATCGACCTCACCGGAACCCCCGCCCCGGGCAAGGGCGCCCTGGTGGAGGAGGGCGCCATCCCCGCGGCGCTCCGGCCCTTCATGCCCGGGGCCTTCGCCGTGGCGGCCGACTTCGACCACATCGACCGCCCGCTGTCCTTCGCCGGCCGCCTGTGGCGGCGGCTGTGGGCCACCGGCGGCGCGGTGCTCGACCCGACCGGCGGGCCGGCCGAGCGGTCGCTCACCTATCTGGTCATGAGCGACGACGCGGGCGACGGCCTGCTCCGCCTCGACGGCGACGGCCTGCAGATCGAGTGGCCCGCGGTCGGCGACCTGCCGATCTTCGACCACAACGCCGACATCCTCCGGCGGGCGAGCGAGGCCATCGACGGCGAGTACGTCGCCAACCCGCTGTGGAGCCCGATGTTGAGCGAGTCGCTGGTCACCGTGCACCCGCTGGGCGGGTGCCCCATGGCCGACGACGGCGCCCACGGCGTGGTCGACCACCGGGGCCGCGTGTTCACCGGCGAGGGCGCCGAGGTGCACGACGGGCTGCTCGTGGCCGACGGCGCCATCGTGCCCCGCCCGCTGGCGGTCAACCCGCTGCTCGCCATCTCCGCCCTCAGCGAGCGGGCCGTCGCCCTGCTCGCCGACGAGCGGGGCTGGCGGGTGGCCGACACCCGCACCCCGCCCCTGCCGCCCGCCCCCGACGCCCGGCCCGGGGTGAGCTTCTCCGAGCGGATGGCGGGCTGGGCCGCGGCGATCTCGCCGGCGGTGCACGACGGTGCCGGGCCGCTCGACGCCGGCGCCGCGGCGGCGGCCGCGGCCCGGGGCGAGGCCGACGGCACCCGCATGGAGTTCGTGCTGACCATCAGCATCGACGACCTTCCGGCCCTGCTGGCCGACCCGTCGACGCCCGGGCGCCTGAGCGGGACCGTGTCGGTGCCGGTGCTGTCGCCCAAGCGGATGCGGGTGGTCGACGGCACGTTCCGGCTCGCCGTCGAGGACCCGACCCACGTCGACACCTGGCACATGCGCTACTCGCTGCGGCTCGTGGCCGAGGACGGGCGGCGCTTCGGGTTCGAGGGCCACAAGGTGCTGGCCGACCGGTCGGGGCTCGACGCCTGGAGCGACACGACCACCCTGTACGTCACCGTCTCCGACGAGGCCGGGCACCCCGTGGCCGGCGGCGTGCTGCGCATCTCGCCGGCCGACTTCGCCCGCCAGCTCACCACCATGCGGGTCACCGGCGCCGGCGGGCCGCTCGACCAGGCCCGCTGGCTGGCGCGGTTCGGCGGGCGTTTCGCCCGCTCGCTGCTCAAGGTCTACGGCGGCCCGCTCGACGACCTGGCGCGGTTCCCCCGCGGGCACGCGGTGCCCGTGCCGCTCACCGGTGCCGGGCACCGCCGGCTGCGGCTCCCGGCGCCCGAGCCCCGCTGGTGCGACGGCCGCGGGCAGTGGCACGAGGGCGACGTGCGGGGCGACGGCGCCTGGTTGCGGCTCACCCGCTACGAGGGCGGCCGGCGGGGCCCGGTGCTGCTCGCGTCCGGGTTCGGCATGTCGGCCACGTCGTTCCTCGTCGACACGGTCGGGACCAACCTGGCCGAGTACCTCGTCGACGGCGGCTACGACGTCTGGCTGGTCGACTACCGGGCCAGCATCGACCTTCCGTCGGCGCGCACCGCCTTCTCCCTCGACGACATCGCCACGATCGACTGGCCCGAGGCGGTGGCCGAGGTCCGCCGGGTGACCGGCGCCGGCAGCGTGCAGGCGCTCGGACACTGCGTCGGGTCGGTGTCGCTGCTGATGGCGCTGGGCGCCGGCCTGTCGGGTGTGCGCTCCGCGGTCGCCATGCAGTTCCCGCTGCACCCCGCCACCTCGTACCTCAACCACGCCAAGGCCGCGTTCAACGTCGACCGGCTGCTGAAGCGGGCCGGTCTCGACCGGGTGTCGCCACCGGGCGGGCTCGACCTCGCCAACGCCGCCCTCGACCTGGGGCTGCGTGCCCTGCCCATGCCCCGGGGCGAGCGGTGCAACAAGCCGCTGTGCCGGTGGATCAACGCCATCTACGGCTGCACCCACGCCCACGAGCGGTTGAACGACGCGACCCACGACGAGCTCGACCGCATGTTCGGCGTCGGCAACCTCGCCTCGCTCGGCCACCTCGGCACGATCATGCGCCGGCGGCTGGCCGTCGACGTGGACGGCGGGGAGGCGTACACCCGCCGGCCCGAGCGCCTGCGCCTGCCGATCCTGCTCGTGCAGGGCGAGAGGAACACCATCTTCCGCCCCGAGGGCAGCATGCGGACGCTGCGCTGGTTGCAGACCGCCAACGAGCCGTCGCTCTACGAGCGGCGGGTGCTTCCGGGCTACGCGCACCTCGACGCGCTCATCGGGCGGGACGCCGCGGCCGACGTCTACCCCCACCTGCGACGCCACCTCGACCTCTTCAACCGCTGATTCCGAGGCGCCGCCCGGGCTCGGTCACCGGAACGGGCTGGCCGCCGGCTCAGCGGGCGAGCGCCGGGTGCGGGTCCGGCAGCGACACCAGTCCCAGGGCGCCGGCCAGCGAGCGGCTCTCGGCGTAGAGGTCGGCGGCGTCGTCGCCCGCGCCGTCGCCCGCACCGCCGCCCGCGCCGTCCCGGGTGGCCAGGGCGTTGGCCAGCCACGCAGCCGACAGCGCGATCCAGGGATCGGCGTCGATCAGGCGGTGGCGGGCCAGGGCCGCAGCCAGGTGGTCGACCGCCGGTTCGGCCTCCCCGAGCACGAGGTCGAGCATGCCGAGGTGCTGGTCGACCGCGCCCAGGTAGGTCGCGTACCCCATCACGCAGTTCCGCCCGCTGTAGGGGCTGAGGGTGTCACGCACCGCCGCCGCCCACTCGGGCGCGGCCGTGATGGTGGCGGCGAGCCCCGTCCACACCACCGTGGGCAGCCACTGGAAGCCGGGGTCGGCCCCGGCGAGGTCGGCCGGCCGGCGCTCGGCCAGCACCTCCTCGGCCCGGGCGGTGTGGCCGGCGGCGGCCTCCGCCCAGGCCTGCAGGGCCCACAGGTTGAGCGCGTCCGGGTCGTGCTGGCGGAACGCGTCGAACATGGGCAGGACGGCGCCGATGGTGCCGCGCATCCACCGGATGACCATCGTCTGGGCGAGGTGGATGAGCGGCACCTGGGAGTGCCCGGCCGCCTGCAGGCGGACCCGGAGCGCGTCGGCCTGGGCCTCTGCCTCGTCGAAGCGCCCCTCCAGCACCGTCCACATCGTGCGCCACATGGCGGCGAGGCGCAGGTGGTCGGGGTGCCGGACGGTGTCGGCGAGCTGGATGAACGTGTCGGCGAGGTCGCGGGCGGCATCGTGGGCCCCCACGACGAACAGGGGGTGGATGCGGGCCCGGGCGCCCTGGAGCACGAGGTCGGTGTCGCCGATGTGGCGCCCGATCCGCATGACCTCCTCGCCGATGTCGAGGTGCTCGTCGACGTCGTCGGGCCCGTCGAGGGCGAGCACGCGCGAGCACAGCACCGACGCCAGCACGACCGGGGCGTCGAGCCGGCGGGCCATGGCCTCGGCCTCGTCGGCCAGGTGCTTGCGCTCGGCGTGGGGCGCGTCGCCGTGGAGCACGTGGGCGAGCCGGGCCAGCGCCAGGGCGCGGGCCCGGCCGTCGCTGGCGGGCAGCCGATCGAGCGCCTCGGTCAGCAGCCGGCGGGCGGTCGGGTTGCTCGGCGGCGATGCCGGCAGCCGGCCGCCGTAGCCGAGCGCGGCCCGGACCAGCAGGTCGGTCCGGTCGAGGGCCCGGGCGAGGTCGGCGGCCTCGAGGTAGCGGCGGTCGCGGGCGACGAACTCGCCCGCCCGGTCGTGGGCGTCGGCCAGGTCGAGCCGCAGCTCGCAGGCGAGCGCGTCCGCGGCCGCGGTGACATCGCGGGCCCCGCCCGGCGTGTCATCGCGGGCCCCGCCCGGGGTGTCATCTGGGGCACCGCCCGGGGTGCGGCCGTCGGCGCCGAAGCGGTCGACGACGTCGACCACCCGCCCGAGGAACCAGACGGCCGTCTCGAAGGCGGTCTCCTGGCGGGCCTGACCGGCGGCGAGGCGTCCCCAGCGGACGGCCAGCGGGGCCGTCACCTCGTCGGCGCTGAGCAGGTAGTGGCGGGCGATCTCCGCCGCCGGCACCCCGTCGCCGGCGCGGGCCGCCAGCGTCTCCGCGATGCGCCGGTGCAGCATCCGGGCCCGGTCGGGGGGCACCTCGTCCTGCAGCGCCCGGCGGACGACGGCGTGGGCGAACGCGGCCCGGTCGGTGGCCTCGACGTCGCGCAGTACGCCGGCCCGCACGGCGCCGTCGAGGTGGTGGCGCAGGTCGAGCACGGTGCGGCCGACGATGGCCGACAGCACGTCCAGGCTGAACTCCTCGCCGATGAGCGACGCCGCACCCAGCGCCTCGTCGACCGGTTCGGGTAGGCGGGCCAGCCGCCAGCGCACCAGGTCGTGGACCCGCGGCGGCAGCCGGTCACGCGCCGCGAGCAGCGCCCGGCCGGGATCGCCGGGATCGAGCCCGCGCAGGATCTCGTGGACGAAGAGGGGGTTGCCGGCGGTCTCGTCGGCCAGCCACTCGGCCGCGGCGACCTCCGGCCCGTCGGCCGGGCGACCCAGCGCCCGGGCGACCAGCTCGGCCACGTCGCCGGGCGGCAGCCCCGCGAGCTCGACCCGTTCGACGTCGGCTCCGGCGAACGACCCGAGCGTGTGGAGCGGCCCCATGCCCTCGACCTCGCCGTCCCGGAGCGTCACGACGACCAGCACCGGGCCCGCCGGCGGCGAGTCGAGCAGGTGGCGCACCAGCAGCAGGGACGAGTGGTCGGCCCATTGGAGGTCGTCGAGCACGGCCAGCACCGGGCGGCGCCGGGCGATGGCGCCGATCCAGTCGCGGACGGCGTCGAACAGGCGGAGGCGCTCGGCGTCGGGGTCGTCGACCAGCGGCGGGCGCACCCCGCCGATCCGGGCGCCGAGGTCGGGGATGAGCCGGGCCAGGTCGTCCACGTGCGCGGCGACGTCCGACCGGATCAGCGCCCGGGGGCAGGCGGCGGCGTAGCTGCCGAGTGCCTCCCGCAGGGCCTGGTAGGGGGTCAGGCCCTCCTCGTCCCACCGGCCGTAGATCACGGTGCCGCCCGCCGCGTGCACCCGCAGCGCCAGCTCGGCGGCGAGCGACGTCTTCCCGATGCCGGGGTCACCGGACACGACCACGACGGGGTGGCGGCCCTCCCGGGCCCGCGCCCAGGCGTCGAGGAGGCGGGCGCCGGGCTCGTCCCGCCCGACGATGTCGCGGGCTGCGGCCCGGTGGGCCCACGCCAGGTTCGACGCACCGGTGTCGCTGTCGCCGGTGGGCGGGGCGGCGACCCGCAGCTCGTACACCCGCTCGCCCGCATGGCGGCCCAGGGTGGCCACGCCCCGGTCGACCACCTCGACGCCGGGCGGCAGGGCGTGGCTGACCATGACGGTGGTCGAGGCGGTCATGAGCACCGGGGCGTCTCCGGTGCGGTCGGCCAGGCCGGCGAGCGCGTCGACACGCTCCCGTGCGACGCCGCGGGGACCGCCGGGGCCGGGCTCCACCTCACCGGTGGACAGGCTCAGGCGGGGCGCCCCGGGCGCCACGTCGTGCGCCACCCGCAGCGCGGCGGCCGCCGCCTCACCCGCCAGGTGGAACGTGGCGACCAGCCCGTCCGGGCCGAAGGCGCCGTGGGCGACCGTGCCGCCCGACTCCTCCACCAGGGCCCGGACCCGGTCCCGGACGCGGTCGACGACGGCGTCGTCGCCGGCGATGTCGACGCGTAGCACGGTGAGAACCTCGGGCACGACTCCTCTTCGTGGCCGCCGCGGGCGGGTGCGCCCGGATGGCAGGACTCTACGACTCAGTGTTCTGTTGCGATGAACCCTGGGTCAGCAGTCTGAGTGAGACGTGCGTCACATGAGGGGAGGCACGATGGCCTCGATGAGCGCGGGCCCCGGCTCCGCCAGCGCCCGACCGAGCTGCGCGCCGATCTCCTCGGCGGTCGTCGCCCGGGTGGCGGGTACACCCAGGCCCCGGGACAGGGAGACGAAGTCGATGTCGGGGCGCGAGAGGTCGAGCAGGTCGCGGGCGCGGGGCCCGGCGGCGTCGGCGCCGACCCTGCCGAGCTCCATGTTCAGCACGGCGTACGAGCGGTTGTTGAAGATGATCGTCACCACGTCGAGCCCCTCGCGGGCCTGGGTCCACAGCGCCTGGAGCGTGTAGAGCGCGCTGCCGTCGGCCTGCAGGCTGACCACCCGCCGGTCCGGGCAGGCGACCGCGGCGCCGGTCGCCACCGGGAGGCCCTGGCCGATGGCGCCGCCGGTGAGCGTCAACCAGTCGTGCGGCGGCGCCCCGGCGGTCGTGCCGGGAGCGAACAGGCTCGACGTGTTGCCCTCGTCGGACACGATGGCGCCGTCCGGCAGCAGTGCCCCCACCGCCTGGGCCACGGCCTGCGCGGTGAGCTCGCCGGACGGCAGGTCGGGGCGCCCCGCCGGCTGGCGGGTGGCGCCACCGGCCGGCGCGCCGACCACCTCGGCCAGCGTGCCGAGCACCGCGGCCGCGTTCGCCGATCCCTCGGCCAGCAGGTGGACCTCGCAGCCGTCGGGCACGAGGTAGCTGTCCTTGCCCGGGTAGGCGAAGAAGCTGACCGGTGGCTTGGCGTCGACGACGACCAGGTGGCGGAGCCCGGCGAGCTGCGCCGACGCGAACTCGGCCAGGTAGGCGAGCCGGTCGATCGGGGGCCTGCCGGCGCCCCGCGCCAGGCGGGTCGGGAACGTCTCGGCGAGCATCCTGGCGCCGGTCGCGTTCGCGACCCGGCTGGCGGCCACGAGCCCGTCCTCCCGCAGGGCGGCCCCGCCCAGCAGCAGGCCGCAAGGCTCGCCCGAGCGCAGGGCCTTGGCCACCGCGTCGACCGCGTCGGCGTCGACCGGGGTGGCGGCGCGGGGGGCGATGGGGTCGGCCGCCCGGCCGCCCGCCGACCAGCTCACGTCGGCCGGGAGGACGAGCGTCGCCACCTGGCCGGGCGGGCCCTGGGCGGCGGCGACCGCCTCGGCCGCGTCGCGTCCGACCTCCTCCGGGCTGCTCGACCAGCGGATCCAGCGGGAGACGTTGCGGGCCACCGTCTCGATGTCGGACTCGAGCTGGGCGTCGTACTGCTTGTGGTAGGTGGCGTGGTCGCCGACGATGTTGACCATCGGCACCCGGGCCTTGCGGGCGTTGTGCAGGTTGGCCAGGCCGTTGCCCAGGCCGGGCCCGAGGTGCAGCAGCGTCGCCGCCGGCCGGTCGGTCATGCGGGCGTAGCCGTCGGCCGCCCCGGTGGCGACGCCCTCGAACAGGGCCAGCACGGCCCGCATGCCGGGCACGTCGTCGAGCGCGGCGACGAAGTGCATCTCCGAGGTGCCCGGGTTGGTGAAGCAGGTGTCGACGCCGCAGGCCACGAGCGTGCGCAGCAGCGCACCGGCTCCGTTGGTGGCGGGATCGTGCGGGTCGGTCATGCGTGCGTACCGCCTTGCTGGGTCGCTTCCCCGCCGGCGCGGTCGTTGGCGCGGTTCCCGGCGTCCTCGCCGGTGGCGGCGGTGGGGTCGCCGAAGATCGTGCCCGGGTTCAGGATGCCGTGCGGGTCGAACGCGGCCTTGATGCGCCGCATCAGCGCCACCTTGGCCGGGTCCTCCAGGTCGAGGAAGTACCGGGCCTTCTCGGTGCCGAGGCCGTGCTCGCCGGAGATGGCGCCGCCGAGTGCCATGCCCGCCTCCATCAGCGCCCGCATGATGCGACCCCGGGCCGCCGCATCCTTCTGGAACACCGCCATGTGGACGTTGCCGTCGCCGGCGTGGCCGCAGCCCGCGATCCACGCCTGGTGGGCCTGGGCGATGTCGGTCACCCGGGCCATGAAGGCCGGCACCGCGGCGCGCGGGACCACCACGTCGATGATGTCGTCGGCGCCGTTGGCCTTGGCCACCCAGAACGCCTTCTCCCGGGCGTCGATCAGCCCGGCGGCCGACCCGGGCGGCAGCACGTACACGTCGAGCGCCCCCAGCTCGGCGAGCTGGGACGCCACCGCCTGGCTGTCGGCGTCGAGGCGATCGGCGTGGGTGCTCTCCAGCCCGACCACGAGGTAGGCGAGCGCCGCCTCCTTCACGTCGTCGGGGATGCCGAGGTCGAGGCCGACGTACGCGGTGGCGGCCGCCATGGTGAGCGTGTCGATGTACTCGAGCACGAGCGGCCCGACACCGCTGCGGACGATCTCGGGCACCGCGGCGGTGACCTCGTCGAGCGTCGTGAAGGGCGCCAGCAGCGTCGCCTGGTGCGGGGGCCGGGGGTAGAGCCGCAGCCACACGCGGGTGACGAGGGCGAGCGTGCCCTCCGAACCGACGACGAGCTGGGTCAGGTCGTAGCCCGTCGAGCGCTTGACCATCTTGCCGCCGTCGCGGACGACCTCGCCGGAGGGCAGCACGGCCTCGATGCCGAGGACGTGGTGGCGGGTCACGCCGTACTTCACGGCCCGCATGCCGCCGGCGTTGGTGTTGACGTTGCCGCCCAGGCTGGCGCTGTACTCGCCGGGGAAGACCGGGTAGACGAGCCCCAGGGGCGCGAGCACGGCGTCGAGCTGGTCGAGCCGCACGCCCGGCTCGACGACGGCGACGAAGTTCTCGGTGTCGACCTCGACCACCGACGCCATGCGGTCGAACGCCACGACGATCCCGCCGGGGCGGGGCGTGCACGCGCCCGAGAGCCCGGTCCCGGCCCCCCGGGCGGTCACCGGCACCCGGCGCTCGTCGGCCAGCCGGAGCACGGCGGCCACCTCGTCGGTCGTCCCCGGCAGCACCACCGCCAGCGGCGTGACCGGCGTGGCGGTCAGCGCCTCGTCGTGGGTGTGGTCGTCCTTGACCGACTCGCCGGTGAGCACGTGCTCGGCGCCCACGGCGCCGGCCAGGGCGTCCACCAGCCCGGCAACGTCAGGTGTCATGTCGGCCCCTCCCCGAAGCGACCCTGCGACCGACCCTAGCGGGGCGGCGCGCCGGCCTGCGGTGCAACCGGGTCGGTCGCGTCGCGCCCGGCGCGATGCTGCCGACCCGGTTCGGTGGGTGGGCGCGGTCGGCCCGCCGGGCAACAATGGGGTCCATGACGCGCCTGACCCACGACGAGACCGAGACCCGCCTGGCCGACATCCCCGGGTGGGGCATCGTCCAGGGCACGCTGCACCGCGAGTTGGAGTTCGCCAACTTCGTCGAGGCGTTCGGGTTCATGGCCATGGTGGCGCTGGAGGCCGAGAAGCTCGGTCACCACCCGGACTGGTCGAACTCGTGGAACCGGGTGGTGATCGACATCTCCAGCCACCAGGAGGGCGGCATCACCGACACGTGCATCGCCCTCGCCGCGGCCATCAACAAGGCCCTGGGGGAGTAGCCCCTACCCGGGGAGGCCGAAGGCGACGAGCCGCCCGCCGTTCGTTCCCACGACGATCCTGCCCTCGAACACGATGGGCGCGCCGGTGATGGCGCTGCCGGCGGACACGGTGACCAGCGGGTCGCAGGTGGCGGCGCCGCAGCCGCCGAGGTCGAACGCCGCGACCGTGCCGGCCTCGGTGGCCACGTAGGCGACGTCGCCGGCGGCGAGGACCGTGCCCGGTGCCGCGCCGGGGACGGTGCCGGTCCACAGCGGGTCGCAGGTGGCGGCGCCGCAGCCGGCCCGGGGGAGGGCGGCGAGCCGGCCGTCGCCGGTGCTGACCAGGATGCGGTCGGCGGTGACCGTGGGCTGGGACAGCGTCGTGGCGCCCAGGTCGGACTGCCACACGATCGCGCCGGTGGCCATGTCGAGGACGCTCACCGTGCCCGACGCGTCCGCGTAGGCCACCTGGTCGGCGCCGACCGCGGTGGGGTTGCCCGGGGCGGCGCCCAGGTCGGCGGTCCAGTCGGGCGAGCACGCCGTGGCCCGCGGGACGCCGCCCGACTCCGGGCACTGGGGCGAGTAGCCGGTGGCCCCGGTGGCCCCGTCGGACCACGCGACCCAGCCGCCCACGAACGCGTAGTCGCCGGGGACGGTGGCCGAGCCGGTCACCGTCGGCCGGAACCCCGGGGCCGTCACCGCGCTGTCGAACGGCGGGCCCTGGGGCACGGCCACCTCGATGGTCTTGCGGACGATCGTCCCGTCGACGAGCGCGAAGTCCTGCGCCGACCCGTCCGGACCGGCCAGGACCGCGCCCGTGGCGAGGTCGGCGGCGACGGCCCCGCCCACCGTGCCACCGGTGGAGCCCTCGAACGGGTTGACCATGAGCGTGAGCGGCGCCCGCACGGCGCCGTCGTGGATGACGGGGTCGTCGAGCAGGTAGGGGATGCTCAGCGTCAGCATCTCGTGCTCCGTCGCCCACACCGTCGCACCTGTCGCCGCGTCCACGGCGATGCTGTTGGCGTAGCCGAAGTCGCCCCCGAACCGGCCGTTCTTGGCCACGGCGTAGATGCGGCCGTTCAGGCCGACCGGGGCACGTACCTGGTAGGTGTCGGCGCCCCCGACGGGCACCGACCACACCTCGGTGAGGCCGGCGACCGTGGCGGCCGTGAGCGTCGGCTCACCGGACAGGTAGTTCGCCCGCCCGGGCTCCAGCCGCGGTTGCAGCCAGCACCCGGACATCCCCAGCACGAGCGCCAGCACGCCCGCGACGACACCGATCCGCCGCATGGTTCCTCCCCTTGGCCGCACCCCACGAGCCGCCGTACCCCGGCACGGCGCACGGCACGTCCCACGGAACGTAGCACGGGCAGGACGCTGGCGAACGCCCGGGCGGCCCCGCCCGCGGCGCTACGCGATCTGCTCGTCGAGGCCCTGGAGCAGGGTGTTCCACGACAGCGTGGCGCACTTGATGCGGACCGGGAACTTCACCACGCCCCGCAGCGCCTCGAGGTCGCCGAGCTTGACGTCGTCGTCAGGCGCCCCGGCGTCGTCGGTCCCCTCGGCCCCGTCGCCGTCGAGCGACTGCTCGTGGATCGACATCATGCCCTTGAAGGCCCGGGACAGCGCCCGTACCTCGTCGAGCGACTTGCCCTTGACCGCCGAGGACATCATCGAGGCGGACGACTGGCTGATCGAGCAGCCCTGGCCCCCGATGCGGATGTCGCGGACCACGCCGTCCTCGATGTCGAGGTAGAGCACGATCTCGTCGCCGCACAGCGGGTTGAACCCCTCGACGCGGGTGGCCGGCGGGGCGGTCAGCTCGCCACGGTTCCGCGGGTTGCGGTAGTGGTCGAGGATGATCTCGCGGTAGAGGTCTTCGAGGCCGGGCATGCGGGTTGCGATCCTAGCGGGGGCAGGTCGGCGGCACGTCAGTACCCGAAGAACTCGGCGGCCGCCGCGATGGCGTCGGCCAGGGCGTCGACGTCCGCCTCGTCGTTGTAGAGGTACAGGGAGGCCCGGGCGGTGGCGGCCGCACCGAGCACCCGCATGAGGGGCTTGGCGCAGTGGTGGCCCGCCCGCACGCAGACGCCGTGCTCGTCGAACACCTGGGTCAGATCGTGGGGGTGCAGGTCGCGGTAGGTGAACGACAGCACGCCGCCCCGCGCCGTGGCCTCGGCCGGGCCGTGGATCCGGATGTCGTCACCGAACCGCCCGGTGAGGGTGCGCAGCGCGTAGGCGGTGAGGGCGACCTCGTGCTCGCGCACGGCGTCCATGCCCAGGCTCGCCAGGTAGTCGACGGCCGCGCCCAGGCCCACCGCCTCGGCGATGGGCGGCGTGCCCGCCTCGAACTTCCACGGCAGCTCGTTGGGGGTGAAGCCCTCC
Organism: Acidimicrobiales bacterium; assembly: GCA_035693765.1. GTDB lineage: Bacteria > Actinomycetota > Acidimicrobiia > Acidimicrobiales > VFJN01 > ZC4RG19. The sequence goes on along the minus strand of DASSGC010000538.1, from coordinate 16,629 downwards.
TTGGTGACGTTGAGGATCATCTCGCCGCCCGTCAGGAACGGGGGCGTGGCGTCGAGCACGTCCTCGCGCCCCCACAGCACGCCGATGCCGGTGGGCCCGCACATCTTGTGGCCCGTGAAGGCGACGAAGTCGGCGCCCCACGCCCCGACGTCGGTGGCGAGGTGGGGCACGTACTGGCTGGCGTCGACCACGGCCAGGGCCCCCGCATCGTGGGCCACCTGCACCAGCCGCTCCACCGGGTTGAGGGTGCCGAGGACGTTGGACATGGCGGCGAAGGTCACCAGCCGGGCACCGTCGACCAGCCGGTCGAGGTCGCAGAGGTCGAGGCGGCCGTCGGGCCCCACGGGCAGCCAGCGCAGCTCGACGCCCACCTCGGCGGCGAGCTGGTGCCAGGGGACGATGTTGGCGTGGTGCTCCATCTCGGTGAGGACCACCACGTCGCCGGCGTGCAGGTTGGCCCGCGCCCACGCCTTGGCCACGAGGTTGAGGGCCTCGGTGGCGTTCTTGGTGAACACCACCTCGCGGGGCGACCCGGCGCCGATGAACCGGGCCACCTTGGCCCGCGTGCCCTCCAGCGCGGCGGTGGCCTCCTCGGCGATGAGGTAGGTGCCCCGGTGCACGTTGGCGTTGGACTGCTCGTAGTAGCGGTCCATGGCCTCGAGCACCACGCGTGGCTTCTGCGAGGTGTTGGCCGAGTCGAGGTACACGAGCCGTCGCCCGCGCACCTCGCGCTCCAGGATCGGGAAGTCCTTCTTGATCCGCGCGACGTCGAGCGGATGGGGGGCGACGGTCGGGGTCACGTCGTTGTCACCTCGGTAGGGGAGCGCCAGCCTTCGTAGCCCTCGCGCTCGAGCCGCTCGGCCAGCTCGGGCCCCCCGCTGTCGACGATGCGGCCGTCGATCAGGATGTGGACCCGGTCGGGATGCAGGTGGTCCAGCAGGCGCTGGTAGTGGGTGATGGCGAGCACGCCCAGCTCGGGCCGGTCGCGGCGCACCTCGTCGACGCCTCGGGCGACGACCTTGAGGGCGTCGATGTCGAGGCCGGAGTCGGTCTCGTCGAGGATGGCGATCTCGGGCTCGAGGATGGCCATCTGCAGGATCTCGTTGCGCTTCTTCTCGCCGCCGGAGAACCCCTCGTTGAGGTAGCGGTCGGCGAAGGACGGGTCCATCTCGAGCCGCTGCATCCACTCCATGATGGCCAGCCGCAGCTCGAGGACCGACAGGTCGATGCCCTTGCGGGCCGAGAGGGCCTGGCGGAGGAAGTTGATGACCGACACACCGGCGATCACCTGAGGGTACTGGAAGGCCAGGAACACCCCCGCCTTCCCCCGCACGTCGGTGTCCCAGGTGGTGATGTCGTCGCCCCGGAACAGGATGCGGCCCTGCGTCACCTCGTAGTCGGGGTTGCCGAGCAGGGTGTTGGCCAGCGTCGACTTGCCCGACCCGTTGGGGCCCATCAGGGCGTGGACCTCGCCCTGCCCGACGGTCAGGTCGACGCCGCGCAGGATCTCCGAGCCCGCGTGCCCGCCGGCACCGTCGGCCACGACGCGCACGTGCAGGTCCTCGATCTGGAACAGCGGGGCGGCGCTCATGGGACCAGTGTATTCGCACTACGCGGATAGGAGAAATACCTGTCGCCGGCCGGTGGCGCCGGATTAGGGTCGCCATCGATGACCATCCCGGAACTCCCCCCGGGCCGTCTGGTGATGCTCGTCGAGGGCGCCGCGTTCTGCCTGTGCGGTCCCGGCGGCGACATCGACCCGGCCCGCACGGGTGCCGGCGGCGGGCTGTACGTGGCCGGCCGGCGCCTGCTGTCCCGGTGCGTGCTACGGGTCAACGGGCTGGTACCCGAGCCGGTCGACCACCACCTGACCGACCCGGCCACCGCCGTGTTCGTGGTCCGGGCGGCGCCCGCCGCCCCGGGGGGTCGCGGCACGGTCGTCGTCCGGCGGCGGGCGCTCGGCGCCGGCCTCCGCGACGACATCGACATCCGCAACGCGGGCGACGAGCCCACCTACGTGGAGGTCGTCGTCGACCTGGGCGCCGACCTGGCCGACGTCGCCGCCGTGCGCGCCGGCCAGACCGCCGTGGAGCCGGTCGACGCCGGGGGGCGCCCGGGGATCGACGGCGAGGTCCTGCTCGTCCGGGGCAAGGGCACGAACCGGGTCGGCAGCCGCGTCACCGCCAGCGCCGGCGTCGTGGTCGACGGGGCGACCCTCCGGTGGGAGGCGATCGTCCCCGCCCGCGGCGTGCGGCGCGTCAGCGTCGGCGTCGCTCCCATCGTCGAGGGCGCCGAGATGGTGCCGGGCGCGCTGCTCGCCGAGGGGGCACCGCGCAGCGAGTCGGCCCGCCGGCGGGTGCTCTGGCAGCAGGGCCTGCCGCACGTGACGAGCGACAACCGGGCACTGGACGCCGCCATCGAGCGCGGTACGCAGGATCTCGGCGCGCTGCGGGTGCACGACACCGACGTCCCCGAGCGGGTCGTGGTGGCCGCCGGTGCCCCGTGGCACCTCGCCCTGCACGGGCGCGACGCGCTGCTGACCGCCTGGATGGGCCTCATCGCCGACCCCGGCCTGGCGCTCGGCACGCTGGAGATGCTGGCCCGCAACCAGGGCGCCGACGTCGACGACCGCACCGAGGAACAGCCGGGGCGCATCCTCCACCACCTCCGGCTGGGCCCGGGTGCGCGCCGGGTGTCCTACGGCGCGGTCGACACGACGCCCCTGTTCGTGATGCTGCTGGGCGAGTTGCGGCGGTGGGGGCTGTCCAGCGAGGTGGTCGACCGGCTGCTCGGTCACGCCGACCGCGCGCTCGACTGGATCACGGTGTTCGGCGACCGGGACGGCGACGGCTACGTGGAGTACCAGCGGGCCACCGACCGGGGCGAGCGCCACCAGGCGTGGAAGGACTCCGACTCGCCCATCGCGTTCGCCGACGGCACCCCCGCCCGCGGGCCGATCGCGGTGGCCGAGGTGCAGGGCTACGTGTACGCGGCGTTCCGGGCGCGGGCGCACTTCGCCGCCGAGGAGGGCGACGAGGCGCTGGCCGCGTCGTGGGCCGGGCGGGCGGCCGAGCTCAAGGCCGCGTTCAACCGTGACTTCTGGCTCGACGACGCCGGCTGGTTCGCGCTGGCCCTCGACGGCGACAAGGTGCCGGTGCCGTCGCTGGCCTCCAACGTCGGGCACTGCCTCTGGACCGGCATCGTCGACGAGGACAAGGCCGCGGTGCTGGTCAAGCACCTGCTCACCGACGACATGTTCTCGGGCTGGGGCATCCGGACGCTGGCTGCGTCGGCGGCCGGCTACGACCCCGTCGGGCGGCACACGGGCACGGTCTGGCCCCACGACAACGCCCTGTGCGTGGCCGGCCTGGTGCGGTACGGCTTCGTGGAGGAGGCCCATCGGGTGCTGCTGGCGCAGCTCGACGCCGCCGCATCGGACGGCGGGCGGCTCTCGGTGCTGTGCGGGTTCGACCGCGACGACGTGCGGGCGCCCGTCCGGTTCCCCGACGACTGCACCACCCGGGCCTGGTCGGCGGCCGCACCGCTGGCCCACCTGCGGTCGCTGCTGCGGTTCGACCCCCACGTCCCGCAGGGCCGGCTGTGGCTCTCGCCGGTGCTGCCCGACGCGATCACCCGGTTGCAGGTGGCGCGGATCCCGCTGGTGGGCGGCATGGTCACGGTGACGGTCGACCGGGGCGATGTGGCGGTCGACGACCTGCCGCCGGGCGTCGCGATCGTGCCCGAGCCCCGCCGCCCGCTGGCCGCCGGCGCCTGAGAGAGCGCGCGGCCCGGCCGGCCACGGCCCCGGCGGTTGGTGCGCCCGCCTGGAAGGCGGGTATTGTCTATGAATCCAGTAGGAATAGTGGGATTGCCCGCGGGGCATCCCGGGCATCGCTGGACATCGTTGGCACGGGGGGCGTGACCGCCCGACCGGTGACGGAGAGGAGGAGGATCGGGTGAGCCACCTGCTCGTCTTCGCCATCGCCGGCCTCGTCGGCCAGCTCGTCGACGGGTCGCTCGGCATGGGCTTCGGGGTCACCACCAGCACGGTCCTCCTGTCCAACGGCTTCTCCCCTGCCGTCGCGTCGGCCAGCGTCCACCTCGCCAAGATCGGCACCACCCTGACGTCCGGCGTCTCCCACTGGCAGTTCGGGAACGTGTCGTGGCGGCTCGTGGCCCGCATCGGTGTCCCGGGGTCGATCGGCGCCTTCCTCGGGGCCACCGTGATGAGCTCGCTCACCGGCGACTGGCTCGCTCCGGCCGTGGCCGTCGTCCTGTTCGGGCTCGGCTCCCTCGTCATCGTCCGCTCGGTGCGGGGCGACCTGCGCGGCGAGCGCCACGACCCGGGACACCTCCGCTCCCGCCTGCTGGCGCCGCTGGGGCTGGGCGCCGGCTTCCTCGACGCCGTCGGTGGCGGCGGTTGGGGGCCGGTCGCCACCCCGACGCTGCTGGCCGCCGGGCGGGTCCAGCCCCGCTACGTCATCGGCTCGGTGTCCGCCGCCGAGCTGGCCGTGACGGTGGCCGCCAGCGCCGGGTTCCTGTTCGGGCTGGGCACGCACGGCATCGACGGCCCCCTGGTGCTGGCCATGCTGGCGGGCGGCGTGGTGGCCGCCCCCCTGGCGGCGTGGCTGGTGCGCCACGCCGACGCCTCGGTCCTCGGGGTCGTGGTGGGCGTGCTGCTGCTCATCACCAACGTCCAGACGATGCTGTCCGAGGTCGGCGTGCCGGGCGCGGCCCGCCTGCTGGTCACCCTCGTGATCGCCGCCGCGGGGGTGACGCTGGCGCTGCGGGTCCGCCGCCACGGCCGCCGCGAGCGGGAACGGCCGGCTCCGCCCGCCGACGTCGCCGAGGAGGCGGGTGCCGGCGTGGCCCTGGGCCGCGCGCCCGCCGTCCGCTGACGCCGTCCGCTGACCCGCCGGCGCCCGCTAGACGTTGTCGCGCAGGTCTTCCTTCCACGACCGGAACCGGGTGTGCCGCGCGCCGCTGGGTCCGAGGCCCTCGCCGTCGCCGCCGCGGAACAGGCGGAACGTGTACGCGGCCCCCGGGTCGTCGGCCCGGGCCGCCCAGTAGCGGGCGTCGCCGCCGGCGGCGGGACCGGCCCGCCACAGCAGCCACGGCCCGATGCGCCGCTTGTAGTCGGCCACCGGCCGGCCCGGCAGGTCGTCCCCCAGGCGCAGCAGCGTGTCGGGTGCCTCGACCCAGGCCCGGGCCGGGATGTTGCGGTCGCGCACCGGCGTCGGCGGCAGGTCGGCCGTGTGGACCGGCGTCTCGTCGTAGGGCCGCTCGTCGTAGCGGCGGGCCTCAGCCACCGGATCGCACCTCCACGGGCGCGGGCTCGACGGGCGGGGGCGTCCGGTCCGGGCGCGCCCGGCGGCGCCGGAGGTGGAGGTGGGCGGCGGCCGCGGCCCCGTAGCCGAGCGCCAGGCCGAGCCAGTTGGACACGGCGTCCCTGCCCTCGCACATCCGCTCGATCGCCGCGATCGCGTACTGCGCCGCCTCCACGACGACCGGGACGGCGGCCGCGCCCGCCAGCAGCAGCGCCCGCCGCCCGCCGCGTGCTGCCGAGCGGGCCGCCCATCCCGCCGGAGCCAGCAGGACCAGGTTGAGCACCCACTCGGCATCGCCTGACGGCTGCCGCAGCGTGAACGGCGACGGGACCACCCGGCAGCGGCCGGGCGGCGACGGCCAGACCACGTAGTCGCCGTGGGGCCACCGGGGCGACAGCGTGAGCGCCAGCATCACCCCGAGCGTGGCGACGTACGCCACCGCCGCAGCCCGCGGCATCCCGGTCGCCCGGGCGAGCGGCCCGCGGGCCGCCCACCCCACCGCCAGGCCGAGCAGGCCGATGGGCACCGCCCACCACGGGGAGGCGGCGCCGAGCAGTGCGTCGAGCCACGGCTGGACGTGGCCCGGTGACCCGGACGCGGTCACCAGCCCCGGTCGATCCACTCCTGGAGGTGCGGGCGCTCGGTGGCGACGGTGGTCGGGTCGCCGTGCCCGGGGAGCACCCGCGTCTCGCCGGGCAGCGTGAGCAGCCGCCCGCCCACCGACTCGATGATGGTGGGGAAGTCGCCGCCCGGGAACTTGGTGGCGCCCGGTCCGCCCGGGAACAGGGTGTCGCCGCTGAACAGCACCGGGGCGCCGTCCACGAGGAAGCACATCGATCCCGGCGTGTGGCCCGGCGTGTGCAGGGTGCGGAGCCGCAGCCTGCCCACCTCGACCACGGCCTCGTCCTCCAGGATCTGGTCGTAGCTCGGGAGCATCGCCGCGTCCTGCGACGTGACGTGCACGTCGTAGCCGGCGTCCCGTAGCTGGGTGACGGCCTGGATGTGGTCCCAGTGGCCGTGGGTCTCGAGCACCGAGCGCACGCCGAGCTTCCGGCACAGGTCGAGCAGCCGGTCGTGCTCGTTGGCCGCGTCGATCAGCACCGCGTCGCCCGTCTGCGTGCAACGCAGGACGTAGACGTTGTTGTCGACCGGGCCCACCACGACCTTGTGGACCTCGAAGCCGTCGCCGGCGTGGAACAGGGTGTCCATGCCCGCCAGTGTGCCGTGTCCGGTGTGCCGGTGGCGCGCCGGCCGCGGGCCCTCAGCAGGCGGCGTACCGGTAGCCGGCCGACCCCGGTGCCGTGACGTCGCGATCGCGGCGGACGATCGACAGGTCGGGCCAGCCGGCGCACCCGGCCGCGAACGCGTCGTCGGCGTACTCGACGTCGAGCACCCGCAGCCCGTAGGCGGCGACGTAGGCGTCGCACTCATCCCACCGGGCGCACTCCTCGGACAGCGCGAAGTCGAAGCCGATGGTGCGACCCCGCGCGGCCAGGTCGGTGTCGTTCTTCTGGGCGATGGCCAGGCCGGCGGCGTGGGCGCGCGCCGCCAGCAGCGTCGCGAACGCCGCCGCGTCGTCCGGCGTGAGCAGGTCCTCGGCCCGCGTGTGGCTGTCGAGGTTGTCGGGCTCGACCGCGTCGAACCCGGCGGCCGCGCAGCCGTCGATCCACCCGCCGACGACGCCGGCGAGGGCGTCGCGCTTGGACGCCGTCGAGATGTCGAGCAGCACCTCGTCCCAGCCGCCGTCGACGACGTACTCGCCGCCGCGGCGGAGCAGCAGGTCGGGGTGCTCCGCCTCCCACCACGCCAGCTCGTGGGGTTGCGCCTGGAAGGCGTTCACGTAACAGATGTTGTAGAGCCCGGTGGCGGGTGCGGCCTCCCGGTCGCGGGACACGATGCGGGTCTCGGCGTCGGGCGTGTAGGGGTCGCCGATCTGGTAGTCGAACGGGACGCCGGCCGGCGGCGGCGTCACGTCGTCGCTCGCGGCGGGCGGCGTCGGGGGTCCGCCGCAGGCGACGAGCAGGGCCGCGGCGGCGAGCGCGCCGCGCGCGCCGGAGACGGCGTGGACGCCGGTGGGCACGGGCCCATGTCTAGTGTCCCGTCCGCGGTGGTGAGGACGGCGGGGTGGGTGGCGGGTGCGGCCAGCGTGGGGCGTGTCGCCGTCCGCCCGTCCGTCTCCCCCGCCGCCGGGTCGGTGACGTATCGTGCCCACAACTCCCCCAGGAGGTGTTCATGGCGGTACCGACGGGTGTCGCCCAGCCTTCACGTGAACGTGCGGGTCGTCGGCCCGAGATCGCCGGGCTCCACCGGCGCGGCGTGCTGGCCGGGCTGGCGGTGGTGGCGCTGCTGCTGGTGCTCGTGTACCTCGGCAGCGAGGGGTTGCGGTGGTTCGACGCCGCGCTGTCCGGCTACCTGGCGGGCACCCTGCTGGCGGCGTTCGCGGTCGTGTACCGGTACGTGGTGTGGACCACCAGGCCGCCGACGCGGGCGCTGCGCCGCCGGGGCTGGCAGGCGTTCTGGCGTGGTGGCAGGCGGGTGCGCAACCTCGCCCGCCTGCCCGACGTCCTGTGGCGCCACCTCATCGGCCAGGGCTTCATCCGCCGCCGGTCGGTCAGCCGCTGGCTGGCCCACCAGTGCCTGTTCTGGGGCTGCGCGCTCGCTGCGCTGGTGACCTTCCCGCTCACCTTCGGGTGGCTGCACTTCGAGTCGGTCGGCCAGGACGACCGCCGCTACGAGGCCTTCGTGGCGGGGTTCGGCACCGTCGAGTTCGAGAGCCGGAGCGCCGTCGGGTGGCTGATGTTCCACGCCCTCGACGTGGCCGCCGTGCTGGTGCTGGTGGGTGTGGCGATCTTCCTCGTGCGGCGGCTGCGCGACCCCGGCGCGCTGGCCGTCGAGCGCAGCAACGACTTCCTGGTGCTGGCCGGCCTGTTCGCCGTGTCGGTCACCGGCCTCATGCTCAGCGCGTCGAGCCTGTGGCTGGACGGGCGCTTCTACACCTTCATCACGACCGTGCACGCCGCCACGGTGATCCTGGGGCTGCTGTTCATCCCGTTCAGCAAGCTGTTCCACATCTTCCAGCGGCCCGGCACCGTGGGGCTGGCCTACACCAGGGCCCGCTGGGCGGGGGAGGTGCCGGCCGCCTGCACCGAGTGCGGCGAACCGTGGGCCCCGGCCAGCCAGGTCGCCGACCTGCGGGAGGTGCTGCCCGACGTCGGCTTCGACTACGACGTCGCCCCGGTGCGGGGCGGTGGCAGCTACCAGGAGGTGTGCGGGCGGTGCCGGCGGCGCCTGATCGCGCTGGCCCAGTCGGCCCGGGTCGGGGGGTTCGGCTGATGGCCCGCCCGCCCCTCGACGAGGCCGCGCTGGTCGAGCGCTTCGGGCCGCACCGCAACGACGCCCCGCCCGACGGCTGGCGGGCGACGGTGCCGGTCGAGCGCGAGGTGCGCACCCACTGCTGCTTCTGCGGCCAGCAGTGCGGCATCGTGCTCAAGGTGGGCGGCGGCCGGGTCGTGGGCTTCGAGCCCCGCTACGACTTCCCGTTCAACGAGGGCAAGCTCTGCCCCAAGGGCGTCAAGCGCTACCTCCAGGACAACCACCCGGACCGCCTGCAGGGGCCGCTCCTGCGCACGGAGCGCGGCTTCGTCCCGGCGTCGTGGGACGACGCCCTCGGCCGGACGGTCGACGAGCTACGGCGCATCCAGGCGGCGCACGGGCCCGACGCCGTCGCCGTCTACGGCGGGGCGAGCCTGACGACCGAGAAGGCGTACCTGCTCGGCAAGCTCGCCCGGCTCGGCCTGGGCACCCGTCACATCGACTACAACGGCCGGCTCTGCATGGTGTCGGCGGGCGTGGGCTACAAGAAGGCCTTCGGCCTCGACCGGGCGCCCAACCCCTGGGCCGACATCCCGCACGCGGACGTGGTCTTCGTCATCGGGGCGAACATCGCGGAGTGCGCCCCCATCACCACCAGCTACATCTGGCGGGCCCGCGACCGGGGCGCCCGGCTGATCGTGGCCGACCCCCGGGTGACGCCCATCGCCCGCACGGCGGACCTGTTCCTGGGGCTGCGGCCGGGCACCGACTCGGCGCTCCTGTCCGCCATGCTCTACCACCTGGTCGAGCAGGACCTGGTCGACCACGACTTCGTCGCCGCCCACACCGAGGGCTGGGAGGCCGCGGTCGAGGCCCTGGCCGGCCAGTCGCCGTCGTGGGCGGCCGCGATCACCGGCGTGCCGGCCGCCCGCATCGAGGAGGCGGCCGAGATGTGGGCCGCGGGCGCCACCGGGATGCTGCTCCACGCCCGCGGGCTGGAGCACCAGTCCAAGGGCGTGGTGAACGTGTCGGCGGCCATCAACCTCGCCCTCGCCTGCGGCCGCATCGGCCGCCAGGGCTGCGGGCCCAACATGATCACGGGCCAGGGCAACGGCCAGGGCGGCCGGGAGCACGGCCAGAAGTGCGACCAGCTCCCCGGCGGGCGCAACCTGGCCGATCCCGAGCACCGCGCCGCGGTGTCCGCGGTGTGGGGCTGCGACCCCGACGACCTGCCCCAGCCCGGCTACAGCGCCTACGAGATCATGGAGGCCATCGAGCGGGGCGAGATCAAGGGACTCGTGTCCATCTGCTTCAACCCGCTGGTCAGCCTGCCGGACACGGCGCGCACCCGCGCCGCGCTCGAACGGCTGGAGCACTACACCGTCATCGAGTTCTTCCTGTCCGAGAGCGCCCGCCACGCGGACGTCGTGCTGGCCGGGTCGCTGCACGAGGAGGACGAGGGCGTGGTCGCCACCGCCGAGGGCCGGGTGGTGAAGATCAACGCCGCCGTCGACCCGCCGGGGGACGCCCGGCGCGACACCGACATCATCATCGAGCTGGGACGGCGCCTGGGCGCCGAGAAGTACTTCCCGTTCACCAGCAACCGCGAGGTCTTCGACGAGATGCGGCGGGCCACGGCCGGCGGGCCGGTCGACTACGCCGGCATCACCTGGGAGCGGCTGGAGGCCGAGGACGGGGTGTTCTGGCCCTGCCCGAGCGAGGACCACCCCGGGACGCCCCGCCTGTTCACCGACCTGCGGTTCCCCACGCCGTCGGGCCGGGCCCGGTTCGTCCCGACGCCGTGGCGGCCCCCGGCCGAGCAGACCGACGACGAGTACCCCACCTGGCTCACCACCGGCCGGGTGGTGAGCCAGTACCTGTCGGGGGAGCAGACCCGGCGCATCGGCCCGCTGGTCGACCAGTACCCCGAGCCGCTGTGCGAGATGCACCCGCGCTTCGCCGAGTTCCTGGGCGTGGCCGACGGCGACCTCGTCCGGGTGACCAGCCGGCGCGGCCGGATCGAGCTGCCCGCCCGGGTGACGGCCACCATCCGACCCGACACGGTGTTCATCCCCTACCACTGGGGTGGCCGCAAGGCGGCCAACCAGCTCACCAACCCGGTGCTCGACCCCGAGTCGAAGATCCCCGAGTACAAGGTGGCGGCCGTGCGGGTCGAGCGGGTCGGCCCCGGGCACGCGGTCACCGACGCCCGCGACGTGTCCCTGACCGGGGGCACCGGGGGCCCTGACGCGTCCCCGACCGAGGAGGCGACCGACCGGTGACCGACGATGCCATGTTCGTGATCGACCACAGTCGCTGCATCGGGTGCCGGGCCTGCGTGCAGGCGTGCGAGGAGTGCGGCACGCACCGCGGCCGGTCGATGATCCACCTCGACGAGATCGACGAGGGTCCCGGTGGCACCCTGCAGACGGCGCCCACCGTGTGCATGCACTGCACCGATCCGACCTGCGCCGAGGTGTGCCCGGCCGACGCCATCAAGCAGGACGAGGAGGGGGTGGTGCAGTCGGCGCTCAAGCCCCGCTGCATCGCGTGCTCGAACTGCGTCATCGCCTGCCCGTTCGGCGTGCCGAAGATGATGAGCGAGATCGATCTGATGATGAAGTGCGACCTGTGCCTCGACCGCACCTCGGCGGGCGGCAAGCCGATGTGCGCGTCGGTGTGCCCCAGCGACGCGCTGTGGTACGGCACCCCGGCGGAGTTCGCCGAGACCCGGCGGGGCCGGCTGGGGACGGGGTTCGTGTTCGGCAACCAGGAGGTCACCACGAAGGTGCGGGTCGTGCTCGACGACACGCCGGGTCCGCTCGACGTGCTGCTGGGACGCGACGCGCCCCGGGCGTGGCTGGACGACCCGTTCGCGCTGGAGGTGCCGCGGTGAGCGACACGCCGGTGTGGCGGGAGGACTTCCCCTTCCGCGCCGACGAGGAGGACGAGGTGACGCGGCGCGAGTTCGTCCGCTTCCTGATGCTCGGCTCGGGCGCGTTCGCCGCCGGCACCGTCGGGGTCGCGGCGCTGACCACGGCCCGCGACGAGCCCGGCGGCGGCGACCGCGCGGTCGTGGCGCTCGACGAGCTGGCCGTCGGGCAGCCGTTCCTGTTCCGCTACCCGACCGACCGCGACCCGGCCATCCTGCTGCTGCGGCCGGACGGCGAGCTGGCGGCGTACAGCCAGAAGTGCACGCACCTGGGCTGCGTCGTGTACCTCGATGCCGAGGCCGACGAGCTGGTGTGCCCGTGCCACGAGGGCGGGTTCTCGGCGGCGTCGGGCGACGTGCTGTTCGGCCCGCCGGAGCGGCCGTTGCCGCGCGTCAGGGTCGAGGTGCGGGAGGGGACCGTGTGGGCCACCGGGGTCAGCCATGACTGACGGCCCCCGCACCCGGCCCGGGCGGGGACGGGTGTCGTCCGCGTCGGCCGTGGGCGTGTACGTCCTGGTGCTGGTGGTGCTGCAGGTGTTCCTGCTGACCGTGGCCCTCGACGCGTTCCACGCCTACGACGCCGGGCTGGCCTGGGGGGCGGCCGGCGTCTCGGTGGTGTTGACCGCCGGGGTGGTGCTCGTCGAGCGGCTGCTGCGGCGGTGACGGACCCGTGACGGACACCACGGGCGGGCCGGAGCGCCCGGACGCCGCCGAGGTGGCGGGCCGGCTGAAGCTGACGTCGCTGCTCGACCGCTACCCGCGGCCCCGGGTGATGGGCGTGTTCGCCTTCCTCAACGGGCTGCTGACGATCGGCATCCTCGCCACGGTGGCGATGGTCACCGACACGCCGTCGCTGTTCCCGTCGCTGGGACCGACGGCGTTCCTGCTGTTCAGCACCCCGCTGCTGGTGACGGCGTGTCCCCGCAACACCATCGAGGGGCACCTCATCGGCGTGCTGGCCGGGTACCTGTCGCTGGTGGTGTTCGGCCTCACCACGGCGCCGGCGGTGGCGGTGGAGGGCGTCAGCGCCCGCCGGGTGGGCGCGTCGGCGCTCTCGCTGGCGCTGACGAGCGGCCTGATGGTGTGGCTCAACCGGCCGCATCCGCCCGCGGGTGCGACGACGCTGATCGTGTCGTTGGGCATCCTGCACGAGCCCGAGGACCTGGTCGTCCTGATGGTGGCGGTGGTGCTCATGGTGGCGCAGGGCTTCGCCATCAACCGGCTGGCGGGCCTCGCGTACCCGTGGTGGGCGCCGGTCCCCGCCGACGACGGCGGAGCACGAACCTGACGGCGTCGTCAGTTTGACCACGTTCCGTGAGAGTTAAGGCATCACTAAAGGTGGTCAAGTCACAACTCACAGAGATGTGACATATTTCACGGCATATGGGGTCTTGTCGCTCACCCCAATCCGTGACGAAACTGCACACGCTCATGCCCACCGCAGAGCACCCCGCAGGGGCGACGGGCCGACCGCCACGGCTGACGTCGCCCACAGAGGCGAGCCGGTTCCGGTCTTGGGGAGAAGCCCGGGACCGGCCGCCCCGGGGTTCCGCCCGAGGCTGCACCCGGCGGTCGGCCGGGCTCCGCCGCAGGGTTCGCGTGAGCGAGCCACGGCGCCACTCACGGGTGTGTCACCCGCCGGCAGGCGAGACGACCTCGAACCCGAGGGCCGCGGCGGCGGGGATCTGGCGCCGGTCGAAGGTCACGTAGCGCGCGGGCCGGGGCAGCCGGTCGGCCGCCGCCAGATGGATCGCGTCGACGGTCCGCAGCCCGTAGGTCGCCCCCATCTCCACCGCGTGCGCGAGGCACCGGTCGTCGACGGGCACCACCGCGAACGCATCCCAGTCGTCGCGCAGCCGGCCCCACAGGCGCGCGTGCTGGCTCGGCGTCACCGCCAGGCGGTGGAGCGCCAGCAGGGTCTCCGAGCGGCACAGCGCCGAGGCACACCACGTGTCGTCGTCCGCCATGGCCTCGACCACGAGGGTCCGGCCCGGATCCTGGATGTAGCGCCGGAGCATCGCGGACGTGTCGACGAACAGGACCATGGCCGGCTCACCGGCCCCGCAACTCGTCGAGCACCCCGTCGGGACGGACATCCACGGCGGTGTCCTCGGCCTCGGGGGCCGCGGGGCGATCGCGGCGGCCGGCCGGGTGCACGAGCCCGGCCGCCACCAGGTCGTCGACGGTGGGCGCCGCCGGCGGCTCGAGCGGGCCGAGCTGGGCGGCGGGCACGCCGTCGACGGTCACCACGACGCGCTCGCCGGACGCCGCCCGCCGCACGACGGCGGCCACGTTGTTGCGTAGCTCCCTGATCCCGACCCGCTCCACGGGCCGGACCGTAGCACATGTGTACACAGCGTCGGTGGACGCGCCGCCGGCCGTCCCCTACGGTGCCCGCCATGAACTTTGCATTCTCCGAGGAGCAGGAGGAGCTCCGGCGCATCACCCGCCAGTTCCTCGAGTCCAAGTCGCCCGAGACCGAGGTCCGGCGGCTCATGGAGACCACCGAGGGCTACGACCCCGCCGTGTGGTCGCAGATGGCGAACGAGCTGGGCCTCCAGTCGCTCACCATCCCCGAGGAGTACGGGGGCCAGGGCTTCACCTACGTCGAGCTGACCGTCGTGCTTGAGGAGATGGGCCGCGCCCTGCTCGCCGCCCCCTACTACTCCACGGTGGTCCTGGCCGCGAACGCCATCCTCCACTCGGGCGACGAGGCCGCCAAGAAGGAGCTGCTGCCCGGGATCGCATCCGGCGAGACCATCGCCACGCTGGCCCTCACGGAGCCCAACGGCAAGTGGGACCTGTCCGGCGTCGAGGCCACCGCCACCAGGGCGGGCGACGGCTGGACCATCGACGGCACCAAGATGTTCGTCCTCGACGGCCACGTGGCCAACCTGATCGTCGTGGCCGCCAGGACCGACGCCGGCCTGTCGCTGTTCAAGGTCGACGGCGACGCCGAGGGCCTCACCCGCACCCCGCTGGCGACCATGGACCAGACCCGCAAGCAGGCCAAGCTCGAGTTCTCCGGCGTGCCCGCCGGCCTCATCGGCACCGACGGCGGCGCCGGCGAGGTGCTCGGCCGGGTCCTCGACCTCGCCGTGGTGGCGCTCGCCGCCGAGCAGGTCGGGGGCGCCCAGAAGGTGCTCGACATGTCGGTCGAGTACGCCAAGAACCGCGTCCAGTTCGGCCGGCCCATCGGCTCGTTCCAGGCCATCAAGCACAAGTGCGCCGACATGCTGCTCGAGGTCGAGTCGGCGAAGTCGGCCGCGTACTACGCCGCCTGGTGCGCCGCCGAGCTCAACGACGAGCTGCCCGAGGTGGCCTGCCTGGCCAAGGCCTACTGCTCGGAGGCCTACTTCCACTCCGCCGCCGAGAACATCCAGATCCACGGCGGCATCGGGTTCACCTGGGAGCACCCGGCCCACCTCTACTTCAAGCGGGCCAAGTCGTCCGAGCTGCTGTTCGGCGACCCCACCTACCACCGCGAGCTGCTCGCCCAGCGCCTGGGCATCTGAGCACCGCACCACGGTCACGGCCGCGAGGGGGCACCGTCCAGGTGCCCCCTCGACGCGTCCGGGGCCCCTTCCGGTGTCGCCGGTGGTTGGCTCCCCACATGGTTGGCTCCCCACGGATCGCGTCACCAGCATGCGCCGGCCGTGTTCGGGGAGGCGTCGCAGGACCAGATCGGGGGCGGGCCCGGGCGGGGGGAACGGTGGCCGAGGGCCCGCGCCGCGACCGCCGGGCGCCGCAGCGACCGGGGCGGCGCCAGCAGCGCCACCACGTCGAGCAGGGCCGCGTTGACCCGGGGATCGCCGAGCGCCGCCGCGCCGACCACCCGCTCGTAGCGGACCCGCACCGACCGCCCCGTCCGTGCCCACGGGGTCCGGCCGGTGCGGCGCGGTGCGGGCGACGACCGGTGGCCGGTCGTCGCCATCCGCCACGACCCGTCGCCGATCCGGGCCACGTCCCGCTGGGCGCCCGCCGAGAACCTCCGCAGGTCGCGCCGGTCGGCCAGGTGACCCGCCAGCCGCCGGTCGAGCGCCTCGGCCGCCAGCGCGGCGACGCTCAGCCCCTGGCCCGCCACCGGGTCGACCGCGCCCAGCGCCCCACCGACCGCCAGGAACCCGTCCACGGCGTGCGGCTGGCACTCGTACCAGCGGCGCCGGACCGGCGGCGGCCGGTACGCGGCGACCGGGCCCAGCGGCTCGGCGCGGGCGACGACCCGGGCGATGTCCGGCGAGCGGAGCGCGTGGGCGAAGGCGAGGAAGCCGACCTCGTCGGCGGGCGGGACGTCGCCGTGGGCACCCGTGAGGGTCAGCAGCCAGCGGCCGCCCTCCACCGGCAGCAGGGCGCCCTCCCGCTCGCCGCCGCCCGGACCGGCCTGGAGGAGCGCCCCCTTCCACCCGGGCGTGTCGCCCGCCGCCCGCCGGTACAGGCGGCACGCGAAGGCCGGCCCTGCGTCCGAGGTCGACTCGGGCGGCGGCGCGTGACCCACCGCCTCGATCCAGGACGGCGCCGGGGAGCAGGTCCCGCTGGCGTCGACCACGAGGTCGGCGTCGATCGTCGCCGAGGGCGCGCCCGGTCCGGCGTGGCGCGCCCGGACCTCGACCGCCCGGACCCGGCCGTCCCCCACCCGGAGCCCCCGGACCTCGAGCCCCGGGCGCACCACCACCTGGGGGGCGTCCAGCACGCGGCGGCGGAGCGTGCACTCGATCAGCTCCCGGCTGGACGACAGGAACACGTGGCGGTCGAGGGCGGGGAAGCGCGGCATCCACCCGGCCGGTGACAGCCACAGCATGTCCTCGGGCAGGCGGATCGGGACCGCCCCGGCCGCCAGCAGGTCGGCGGTGAACCCGGGCAGCAGCCGCTCGATGGCGGCGAGGGCGCCCGGGCGGAGGGCATGGGCGTGCCCGCCCGCGGCCGCGGTGGCCCGCACCGGTGCGCGGTCGGGCACGTCGTCGCGGTCGAGCAGGGTCACCCGCTCGACGTGGCGGCTGAGCGCCTGGGCCGCGGCCAGCCCGGCCATCCCGGCTCCGATGACGACGGCGTGGGCGGGCG
>DASSGC010000537.1:0-8893 GCA_035693765.1 Acidimicrobiales bacterium | reverse complement strand
TCCCGACGGGGCCCAAACGGCTGTCACACACAGTCAAGCACATGCGTGACTGCGGGTGGAACTGCACGACCCTAGTGCACCTCGACGCACGCGAGACCCTCGACCCGCAGGCTCCTACCAGGTGCGCCGGAGGGCGTGGCGGGGTGCCCCGGCACCCTGCGCGCGCCCGACCAGGACCGCCAGCCCGGCGAGGTCGAGATGGGCGATCGTCGACACCTCCAGGTGCGCGGCACCGAAGTCGAGGCCCGCCGTCATCGGCCCCGGGACCGCGACCACCGCCATGCCCGCCGCCCGGCCCGCGGCCACGCCGTTGAGCGAGTCCTCCAGCACCACGCAGTCGGCCGGGGCCACGCCCAGCGCCTCGGCGGCGGCGAGGAAGATGTCGGGCGCCGGCTTCGAGCGCCGCGGGTCACGCCCCACGTCGTCGCTGGTCACCACGGCGGCGAACCGGTCGCGGAGCCGCAGCCGCTCGAGGTGGCCGACCACCCACTCGGCCGACGACGACGACGCCACGGCCGTCGGCACGCCGGCGGCGGACGCGGCGTCGAGCAGGTCGACCACGCCCTCGCACACGGGCTCGTCCGCCAGCAGCCGCAGCCTCTCCTGCTCACGGCGGGCGACGAGGGCAGCGCGGTCGACCGGGCGGCCCAGCCGCCCGGCCAGGATCTCGGTCCAGTGCGGGTGGTTGCTCGTGCCGAGGATGGTCTGCCAGAACGACCGGTCGAGCGCGACGCCGTGCTCCGCGAAGATCGCCTGCACGGTGACGTAGGTGCACGACTCGGTGTCGAGCACCAGCCCGTCGAAGTCGAACAGCACCGCGCCCGGTGCGTCGCGGCGTGTCCGGTCGCGGGTCACGGCGGGTGTCACGCCCGTGCCCCCCGCGGATGCTCGGCCGCCCACGCGCACAGCGCATCGACCAACCCCTCGACGGTGTGGACCGGCGCCTCGACGTCGACGGGCAAGCCGTGCGCGCGGGCGGTCGCGGCGGTCACCGGCCCGATGGCGGCCACCACCGGGGGCCGGGGCCGGTCGCCCAGGGCGGCGAGGAAGTTGGTCACCGTCGACGACGACGTGAAGGTCACGATCTCCGCGCCCGCCACGGCGGCGGCCGCCTGATCGTCGAGGGGCACCGCCTCGGTGCGGTAGGCCTCGACCACGTCGACCTCCCACCCCCGCCCGGCCAGACCCTCCGGCAGCACGTCACGGGCGACGGCGGCGCGGGCCAGCAGCACCCGCCCGCCCGCGGGTGGGGCCTGCGGGAACGCATCGAGCAGCGACTCGGCCACGAACCGCTCCGGCACCAGGTCGGCCCGCAGCCGGGCCTCGGCCAGCGCGGCGGCGGTCCCCGGCCCGATGGCGGCCAGGCGCACCCCGCCGAGCGCCCGTGCGTCGAGGCCGGCACGGTCGAGGGCCTCCAGCACCCGGCGGGCGCCGTTGGGCGACGTCAGCACCAGCCAGTCATAGGCGCCCACCTTCCCGACCGCGGCGGCGAGCGCCTCGCCGCCGTCGTCCGGCGCCGCGATCTCGATGGCCGGCACCTCGACCGTGGCGGCACCGAGCGCCGCCAGCCGCTCGACCAGCTCGCTGGCCTGCGCCCGGGCGCGGGTCACGACCACCCGGCGGCCGAACAGCGGCCGGTTCTCGAACCAGGCCAGGTCGGTGGCCGCCACGTCGCCGATCACGATGGTCGACGGGGTGCCCAGGGTGCGCGCGGCGATGGTGCCCAGTGTGGCGCGCACCGTGACCTGCTCGGGGCGGGTGCCCCACTGGACGGCCGCGACCGGCGTGTCGGGCGAGCGACCCGCCGCCATGAGGGCGGCGGCGATGCGGCCGATCCGGGCGACCCCCATGAGGACGACGATCGTGCCGCCCACCCGGGCCACCGCCTCCCAGTCGACGCTGCCGTCGGCGCCGGCGGCGGGATCCTCGTGGCCGGTGACGATCGTGACGCTCGTCGAGCTGTGGCGCAGCGTGACCGGGATGCCGGCGTAGGCCGGCACGGCGATGGCCGACGTGATCCCGGGCACCACCTCGAAGGGCACCCCCGCCGCGGCCAGCGCTGCCGCCTCCTCGCCGCCGCGGGCGAAGACGAACGGGTCGCCGCCCTTGAGCCGCACCACCGTCGCGCCCGCTCGCCCCCGCTCGACCAGCAGGTCGTTGATGCCCTCCTGGGCCAGGCGGACGTGGCCCGGCGCCTTGCCGACGTCGATCCGCTCGGCCCCGGGCGGGGCGAGGTCGAGGAGCGACTCCTGCGACAGCCGGTCGTAGACGACCACGTCGGCCCGCCGCAGCACCTCGAGCGCCCGGACGGTGAGCAGCCCCGGGTCGCCGGGCCCGGCGCCCACCAGGTGCACGGTCATCAGCGGCTCTCGGCGAGCAGCGTGGCTCCACCCTGCTCGTCGAGGATGTGGCGGGCGACGGAACGGCCCAGCGGCGCCCCGGCCGTCGCGGGCCCCGAGACCTCGTGGCGCAGCACGACCGTGCCGTCGGGCGCGGCCACCAGGCCGCGCACCCGCAGGCTGTCGCCGGACAGCGTGGCATGGGCCGCGGCCGGCAGGGAGCAGTCGCCGCCCAGCTCGGCCAGGAAGCCGCGCTCGGCGTCGACCGCCCGGCGGCCGGGGAGGGACTCGATCACCCCGAGCAGCGTACGGGTCTCGCCGTCGCCGGCCCGGCACTCGACCGCCAGCGCGGCCTGCCCGACCTGGGGCAGCACCACCTCGACGGGGAGCCGCTCGGCGATGCGGTCCGACCAGCCCAGGCGGTCGAGGGCGGCGGCGGCCACCACCACGGCGTCGATGCCGTCGCGCCCGACGGCGTCGACCCGGGTGGCCATGTTCCCCCGCAGGCCCGTGAAGCGCAGGTCCGGACGTGCGTGCGCGAGCTGGGCGCGGCGGCGGAGCGAGCCCGTGGCCACCAGCGCGCCGGCGGGCAGGTCGTCGAGTGCCGCCCCCACCAGGCCGTCACGCACGTCGGCCCGCTCGGGCACCGCCGCGATCACCAGGCCCTCGGGCGTGGCGGAGGGCAGGTCCTTGGCCGAGTGGACGGCGATGTCGGCTTGCCCGTCGAGCACGGCGGCCTGGACCTCCTTGACGAACACGCCCTTGCCGCCGAGCTCCCAGATGGGGACGTCGCGGCGGCGGTCGCCGCCCGTCTCGACGACGACCACCTCGACATCGAGGTCGGGCTCCGCCCTCGCCAGCAGGGCGACGACGTGGTCGGCCTGCCAGCGGGCCAGCGTCGAGCCCCGGGTTGCGACCCGGAGCCTCATGCCCGACCCAAGGTGGTTCAGGCCTCGATCTCGAACAGCTCGCGCAGGGCGGCCACCAGCCGGTCCCCCCGCGGGCTCCCGGCCGCGTCCTTGAGGACCACGGTCGGCTGGTGCAGCAGCTTGGCCACCAAGCCCCGGGTCACGGCCTCGACCAGATCGAGCTGGCGCTCGTCAAGGTCGTCGTAGCGGCCGCGCAGCCGGTCGAGCTCCGCCGAACGGAGCGCCTCGGCCCGCCGGCGCAGGGCGACGATCATCGGCGCGACCTCGCGGGCCGAGATGGCGCCGAGGTAGCGCTCCAGCTCCTGGTTGAGGATGGCCTCGACGCTGGCGACCTCGCGCCGGCGCTCGGCGACCCCGGCGGCAGCGAAGCCGCGCAGGTCGTCCATGTCGAGCAGCATCACGCCCGGCACCTCGGCCACCGCGGGGTCGACGTCGCGCGGCACGGCGATGTCGACGATCAGCAGCGGCCGGTCGGTCCGGGCGGCCATGACCGGCTCGAGGTCGGCCCGCTCGATCATCGGGGCGCGGGATCCGGTGGAGGTGAGCAGCACGTCGATCTCGGTCAGCCGCTCGGGCAGCTCGACGAGCGGCACGGGCCGGCCGCCGACACGGGCGGCCAGCTCGACGGCGCGGGCCTGCGTCCGGTTCGCGACGAGCACGTCGCCGACGCCCGCCCCGGCCAGGGCGACGGCCATGCCCTCACCCATCTCGCCGGCGCCGAGGACCATGACGGTGCGGCCGGCGACGCCGCCGAGGCGCTCGCCGGCCATGGCCACGGCGGCCTGCGACACCGAGGCGATGTTGCGGGCGATGCCCGTCTCGGTGCGGGCACGCTTGCCGGCTTCGAGGGCGTGCCGCAGCAGCAGGTTGAGGGACGGGCCGGCGGTGCCCTCGTCCCGCGCCCGCTCCCACGCCAGCTTGACCTGGCCCTGGATCTCGCACTCGCCCAGCACCGCAGCGTCGAGGCCGGCCGTGACGGACATGAGGTGGGCCACGGCGGCCGAGTCGTAGTGGACGTAGAGGTGGTCGGAGAAGTCCTCGGGCGGCAGGTACGAGAAGTCGGCCAGGAAGCCCCGGATGTCGCTGTAGGCGCCGTGGAACCGCTCGGCGACGGCGTACACCTCGGTGCGGTTGCAGGTCGACAGCACCAGCGACTCGCTGATGTTCTCGCGGGTGCAGAGGTCGTGCAGGGCCTTCGGCATCTGGCCGTCGCCGATGGCCATCCGCTCGAGCAGGTCGAGGGGGGCGGTCCCGTGGTTCAGTCCGATGACGACGACAGACACGCTCGCAAGCGCTCCTTGGCAGCCTCGGGCCGGCCGGCCCGGATGAGATCAAGGATTCCCGAATCCAGCGCGCCTCGCCAATCGAGTTGCTCGGTGGCGAGACCCTGCGCCCGGACCTCGGCCCTCGCCTCCGCCAACAGCTCGATGAGCTGGTCGTATTCCGGCCCGAGCTCGGCCGCGAGCCGGCCCCGCAACCACGACGCGACCGCGGGGCTGTGCCCGCCGGTCGACACGGTGACGGTCAACCGGCCCTGACGGATGCGCGCCGGCAGCATCACGCTGCAGCGCTGGGGATCGTCCGCGGCGTTGACCCACACGCCGGCCGCCTCGCCGTCGTCGTAGACCTGCTGGTTGACCGCAGCGTCGCCGGTGGCGGCCACGGCCAGCCGGTAGCCGGCCACCTCGCCCCGGCGGTAGGGGCGCACCTCGACGGCCACCCCCAGGTCGCGGAGCGCGGGGTCGACCTCGGGGGCGACGACGGTGACGGCGGCCCCGGCCTCGACCAGGCCCCGGACCTTGCCCACGGCGACGCGGCCGCCGCCCACGACCAGGCAGGGCCGACCGGCGAGCACCAGGTTGACCGGGTACAGGGGCTGGTCGACCGGCACGGCGGGGACCGCCGGCTCAGCCGGCCGGCGGAGCGCCGGCGGGCTCCGGGGGCAGGCGGTTCGCCGCGGCGTCGGCCCCGCTCTTGCGCTGCTGGTAGAAGCTGAGGATCTGCAGCTCGACCGCCAGGTCGACCTTGCGCAGCGACACCTCGTCGGGCACGGTCAGGATGGTCGGGGCGAAGTTGAGTATCGAGCTCACCCCGGCCTCGATCATGCGGTTGGCGACCTCCTGGGCTGCGGCGGCGGGCGTGGCGATGATGCCGATCGACACGCCCTGGTCGGCCACGATGTCGCCGAGCTCGTCGATGTGGCGCACGGTGATGCCGTTGATCTCGCTGCCGACGACCCGCGGGTCGGCGTCGACCAGCGCCGCGATCGGGAAGCCCCGGTCGGAGAAGCCGGCGTAGTTGGCCAGCGCGTGACCGAGGTTGCCGAGCCCCACGATGACCACGTGCCAGTCCTTGGTCAGGCCCAGCTCGCGGCTCATCTGGAACAGCAGGTACTCGACGTCGTAGCCGACGCCGCGGGTGCCGTAGCTGCCGAGGTAGCTCAGGTCCTTGCGGACCTTGGCGGCGTTGACGCCCGACAGCTCGGCCAGCCGCTCCGACGAGATGGTGGCCAGCCCGTCGCCCGCCACCTCGAGCAGGCTCCGCAGGTACAGCGGCAGGCGGGCGACCGTGGCTTCCGGGATCTTGCGCGCCTGTCGCTTGCCGTCGGCCATACGGGCCGCATGCTACCCCCGCTTGTTCACGTGCTCACAAGGATGCGGGCACCGCCCGCGGGCCCGGCCCGCCGCACGCCACGGAGCGACGTGGGCGCGCCCTGCGTTCGCCACTCAGCGCAGCGCCCGGCGCAGCACCTTGCCGGTCATGCCGTGGGGCAGCGCGTCCACGAACGCGATCGTGGTGGGGCACTTGTACCGGGCGAGGTGCCGGCGGGTGTGCTCGACGAGCACGTCCTCGTCGATGTGGGCACCCGGGCTCAGCACCACGAACGCCTTCACCGCCTCGCCCGAGTGGGGGTGGGGGACGCCGACGACCGCCGCCGCGGCCACGTCGGGATGACGGGTGAGCACCTCCTCGACCTCGGCCGGGAAGACGTTGAAGCCCGACACGATGACGACGTCCTTGGCCCGGTCGACCAGGGACAGGAAGCCGTCGTCGTCGACCACGGCGAGGTCGCCGGTGCGCAACCAGCCGTCGCCGGTGAGCACCGACCGGGTCGCGTCCGGGTCGTCCCAGTAGCCGGGGAACACGTTCGGGCCCCGCACCCAGATCTCGCCCGGGTCGCCGACCAGCGCGTCGTCGCCGGTGCTGTCGACGAGCCGCACCTCGACGCCCGGCAGCGGCACGCCGATGCTGCCATCGGGCGCGTCGCGGCCGAGCCCGCTGGTGACGGCCGGCGAGGCCTCGGTCAGCCCGTAGCCCTCGATCAGCTCGATGCCGAGACGCTCGCGCACCGCCCGGCGCACGGCCGGGTCGAGCGGTGCCGCCCCGGACACGGCCAGGCGCACCGACGCGACGGCGTCGCGCCACTCGCCGGGCAGCGCGGCCCAGTCGGCCCACATGGTCGGGACCCCGGTGACGACGGTGACGCCCAGGGCGGCGACGGCCTCCAGCGTCGAGTACGGGTCGAACCGCTCGATCAGCAGCACCGAGCTCCCGACGTACAGCGCCACGCCCAGCACGGCGTTGAGCCCGAACACGTGGAACAGCGGCAGCACGCCCAGCGTCACGTCGTCGGCGCCCTCGGGGCGCTCGGGATTGGCCAGCACCTGCTCGATGTTGGCCACGAGGTTGCCGTGGGTGAGCATCGCCGCCCGCGGCGCGCCCGCCGTCCCGCTGGTGAACAGCAGCACGGCCAGGTCGTCGCCGGCCCGGTCGACCAGCGGCGCGGGCTCGCTCTGCACCAGGTCGGCGATGGGCACCCCGCCGGCGTCGCCGGCCAGCCCGCGGCCGAGGCCGTCGACCGTGGTCACCGCCGTCGGGCCGAGCAGCGCCAGCCGGGCGCCGACGGCCGCCAGCTCCTCTTCGAGCTCGAGGGGCGGGCTCTGTGGGTTGAGCGGCACGGCCACCGCACCGGCGCCCAGCGTGGCCAGGTAGGCGACGACGAAGTACCAGTTGTTGGCGGCCACGATCGCCACCCGGTCGCCCGGCCCCACGCCGCGGGCCACCAGCCCGCCGCGGGCCCGGGCCACCTGGTCGCGCAGCTCGCCGTAGGTGGTCACCTCGCCCCGGCTGTGCAGCGCGGGACTGTCGCCGGGGTGGCCCTCGATGACGCTCGCGAGGTTCATGCGCAGGCGAGTCTTGCAGACAACCGGCGCGCCGAGAGGGGCGATGCCGGCCGCTACCGCGCGAAGAGGAGGAGCTGGATCGCCGAGGCGCCCAGGATCAGAGCGAGCAGGATGGCGATGACGATGGTGGTGCCGGGTCTCATCGAGGCTTCCTGTGCAGGGTGACGGGGGAGGTGACGCCGTTGCCGTCCCCCGGGGCCGTGGCGTCGGGCTCGTCGTCGCCCACCAGCGGGACGAGCGTCAGCTCGTCCCCCGCCACCAGGCCGAGCAGCTCGGCGGCGGAGCCGCGGCTGACGCTCACGGCCAGCAGGCCGTAGCTGTCGACCACCAGGCCCACCTGCCCGGGCTCCAGCGCGTCGTAGGCGCCGGCGCGGCGGGCGGTGCGGACGCCCGGCTGCGGTCGGGTCCAGCGGAGCTGCACCCGGTCGCCCCAGGCCGCGATCTCGTCGGGGTCGACGTTCACCTGGCAGTTGCCGTAGCGGTCGACCCACAGCACCTCGCCCACGATGGCGCCGCCCTCCTCGCGGGGCAGCGGGACGAGCCCGGGCACCAGCTCCGCCGGGTCGACCCGGCGGCCGAGGGCGTCGAGCGGCACGCCCGCGCACAGGTGCGCCGCGGCCGGGGCGAACACGTCCCGGCCGGCGAACGTGGGTCCCGGGGCGGCGAGGTGGTACTCGGTGGCCGTCAGCTCGACGGCCCCGGTCGCCCCGCCGACCAGGCCCACCGCCGACGCGAGCAGGCCGTTGTCGGGCCCGACGAGGTACGACTCGCCGTGGCCCACCTCGATGGCCACGGCCCGGCGCCCGGTGCCGACGCCGGGGTCGACCACGGCCAGCACGACGCCGGGGCACAGGTACTGGACGCTGCGGGCGAGCGTGTAGGCCCCGCCCTTGACGTCGTAGGGGCGGATGTCGTGGGTGATGTCGACGACGGCGACGTGGGGGGCGATCGAGCGGATGACCGACTTCACGACGCCGACGAACTCGTCGCTCGTGCCGTAGTCGGACAGGAAGCTGATGGTGTCGAGGCGCGGGGGCATGCGGAGTCCGGGGCGTTCCGGTTCTTGGGGGATGGAGCGGAGCGGGGCGTCAGCCGGCCTGGGTGAACCGGGCGGCGAGGTAGGCGTCGACGTCTTCCTCCAGGATGCGGTACGCCTTGCCGACCCGCACCGCGCGCAGCTCACCCGACTTGATCAGCCGGTAGACCGTCATGGACGAGACCCGCAGGAGATCTGCGACCTCCTGCGGCGTGAAGAACCGGGCGCGCGACACAGCCATGTGGAAGACCCCTTCCAACTCCGCTGGGGGCACTGTATGCCACCGTTGCTGGTGGGGCGAGTGGGGGCCTCCCGCGGACCCGTGGCCGGGGGTCAGCCGCCCCGACCGAGCTCGCGGCTGCGCTCGGTGGCATCCATGACGGCGTCGAGGAACGCGCTGCGGAC
>DASSGC010000536.1:0-7721 GCA_035693765.1 Acidimicrobiales bacterium | reverse complement strand
CCCTGCCCGACGCCTGCCGGCTCGGGTCGGGGCGGTCGACGGCGGCGGCCAGCGCCGCCGCCAGCCCCGGCGGGTCGGCCCCGTAGCGCACCGTGCCGCCGAACACCTCGCGCAGCACCGGCAGGTCGCGGGCCACGACCGGCACCCCGGCGGCCAGCGCCTCCATGGCCGCCAGCCCGAACCCTTCCCGGGCCGACGGGAAGGCGAACGCGTCGGCCGTCGCCACCAGGGCCGGCAACCGGTCGTGGTCGACCGGCCCCAGCACCTCGGGCACGACCCCTCGCCGGGCGCAGGCGTCGTCGAACGCCGCCCGGTAGTCGCGGTAGTCGAACAGGGTCTCGCCCCCGGCGACGGCCAGGGTGAGGGCGCGCCCCCGGTCGCGCAGCAGCCCGAGGGCCTCCACCAGGTCGATGCTTCCCTTGCGGGGCTCGATGCCGCCGACGGTCACGACCAGCAGGCCCGGTCCCAGCAGCTCACGCCACCGCCGGCGGGCGGCCACCGCCGGGGGGTCGGAGGACGCGGCGTGGGCGAACCGGACCGCGTCGACCCCGTTGGGGATGACGGTGGCCATGATGCCCCAGCCCGCCCGCAGCTCGGCCGCCACCGCGGCCGACACGCACACGTGGGCGGGCGGCCCGACGATGGCGCGCTCGTGGCACTCCGCCAGCTCCGGGGTCGTGAAGTGGTCGATGTGGTGCACCGTGCGGACGGCGGTGGGCACCGCGTTGGCCGAGATGCAGTCCTGGGCGTGGACCACGTCGTGCTCGCCGAGGTCGACCACGGCGGCCAGGGCGTCGATCGATCGCAGCACCCGGGCGCCGACCGTCTCGCCGGGGACGTCGGCCAGGGGCGCCAGGCGCACCGCCACGCCGGGCGCCACCGGCCGGAAGAACCCGCGGTCACCGTCACGCCCGACGGCGTACACGGTGACCGTCGCACCCCGGGCCGCCAGGGCCTCGGCCAGCGCCAGCGTGTGCACGACGCCGCCCCGCGGCCGGGTCGAGTAGGTCAGGAGGGCGATCCGCACCCGCGCACCCCGCGCTCATCCCGCCGCGGCGTCGAGGCGCCGGTAGACGTCGGGTCGCCGCTCCTTGAGGTGGTGGAACCGGCGGCGGGCGTCGAGCCCGGCGGCGGTGTCGACGTCGGCCGTGACCAACCCGGCCCGGGCACCGAGGCTGGCGACGATCTCCCCGTCGGGCCGCACCACCTTGGACTGGCCGAAGAACCGGAGGCTCCCGTGGCTGCCGGTCTGGTTGGCCGACACCAGCCACAGCTGGTTCTCGGCCGCCCGCGCCCGGTCGTAGAGGTCGAACAGGCGCCGCTGGCGGTCGCGCACCAGGGTGGCCGCCCGGTTGGTGCGGCTGGCCGGCCAGGCGCTGGGGCACACCAGCAGCTCCGCACCGGCCAGGGCCAGGCAGCGTGCGGCTTCCGGGAAGGTCTTGTCGTAGTCGACCAGCATCCCGACCCGGCCGGCCGGTGTGGCCACGGTGGTGAGGTGGTCGCCGGCGACGTACCAGGCCAGCTCGCCTGCGGGCAGGTGGACCTTGCGGTGGCGGCCCAGCACGGCGCCACCGGCGAGGCAGACGGCGGTGTTGGCCCTGCAGCCGTCGCCCGCGTCCTCGGTGATGCCGAGGCAGACGACGAGGTGCGCGGAGAGGCCGGCGGCGAGGCCGGCGATAGCGGCCACCTCGGGGCCGTCGACGCGGTGGGGCTCGGGGAGGGTCGGCGGGCCCGGATCGTCGCCGCCGAGGTGGTCGTGGTACCCGGACAGCACCCCGTGCGGCAGCGCCACGAGGTCGGCGCGCTGGGCGGCCGCGTCGCGCAGGACCGCCTCGACCCGGGCCAGGTTGAAGCCGACGTCCCGCCCGAAGTGGCCCGCGACGGTCGCGACCCTCATGTCCCACCCGCCGCAACCCGCCCAACCGGGTCCGCGACAACCGGGTCGGCAGCCCCGCGCCCGGCGCGCGTTGCCCGACCCGGTTCGGGGACCGGGCGCGTCACGCCACCGCCCGGCGGGCCCGGTGGACGATCTCCACGAGGTCGGACCGGCTCGGCCCCACGAGGGGCGCCGCGATCGGCGCCGCGGCCTGCACCGCCCGCACCCGGGCCCGGACGCGGGCGTCGGCGAGCACGTCGTCCGGGCGCTCGACGAGCTGCTGGAGCCGGGTGAAGCGTCGCCACACGTAGGCGTCGTGCCGCGCCGCCAGGTAGGTCTCGCCGTTGCTCAACCGCGCGGGATCGGGGGGCGGGGCGAGGTGGGCGCCCTCGGGCTCGACGCCGGGCCGCCAGCGGCGGAGCCGGGCCCGATCCTGGTCCACCGAGTCGGCCACCCACGGGGCCACGTCGCGGGCGACGACCGCAGCGGCCGCCGCCGCCAGGTCGCCCGGGTCGCGGTGGTCCGCCAGCGCGGCGGCCACCCCCACGGCGTGGAGCAGCGCGATCGTGCAGCCCCGGCTGTGGGCCGGGTTGCTGGTGGCGGCCGCGTCGCCGACCGCCGTCCAGCCCACGACGGGCGGCGGCCCCTGGCCCGGCCCCCCGCCCCGCAGCCGGTTGGTCATGCCGGCCATGAGCCGGACGTCGGAGATGGCCTCGGCGGCGTCGACGTCGGTCCACGGGGCCAGGGTCGGGATGGCCGCCACCGCCGCGTCGAACGCGCCGGGGGCGCGCAGGGCCCGCAGCTCGCGGTCCTCGGGCAGCACACCGAACGTGACCGAGAACGTCCCGGCGTCGGCCGGGAACACCAGGCAGGAGTAGCGGTCGAACGAGCCGCCGGCCGTGAAGCCCCGGTCGAGGGGCAGCAGGCCGGCGCCCGGCCGCCGCCGGTAGAAGCGGGTCAGGTAGGCGATGCCGCAGTCGACACCGTCGTCGGGCAGCGCGACGCCCCGGGCCGCCAGCCTCGCCGGCATGGCGGAGCGCCGGCCGCCGGCGTCGACCACCACCCGGGCGGGCAGGGCGGTGCCGTCGTCGAGCACGACGCCCCGCACGTGTGCCGTTCCCCCGGCGGCGTCGACGGTGAGGTCCACGGCCCGGCGGCCGGTCGTGATCCGCACCTCCGGGCGACGCCGCACGGCCGCGCGCAGCACCGCCTCGAACGTCGTCCGCCGGGCCGCCAGCACCACCAGGTCGCCGTCGGCCGGCTGGGGGGCCGCGGCGGGCACCGTCGCCGGCCGGGTGTCGGCCATCGCCAGCTCCAGCACCCCGGCGGCCCGCAGGTCGTCGAGCACGTCGGGTGCCTCCGCCGCCAGGAGCTGGCGCGTCCGGGCCAGGAACGTGTGCGAGTGGGCCGACTGGGGCGTGCTCCGGCGGGGCGCTCGCCGCGCCGCCTCCGCCGGCACGCCCCCGGTCCCGGACGCCTCCGGGTCGGCCTCGACGACGTGGACCGGCACGCCCCGGTTGGCGCAGGCCAGCGCCAGGCCCAGGCCGGCGATGCTGCCGCCGACGATCACCACGTCGCCCCCCGGCGCCGCGCTCACCCCGCCCCCGAGCCGGCCGGCGACCACTCGCCCAGCCGGTAGGCGTCGGGGCGCCGGTCGCGCAGGTTGCACATGCCGGCCCGGTGCGCCGCCAGCTCCGCCGCCACGTCGATCACCGCGATGGCCATGCCGGGACCGGTGCCGGTGACGGCGAGCACGTCGCCGCCCGGACCGACGACCTTGGCCCGGCCGACGAAGTCGAGCGAGCCGAACGAGCCGGTCTGGTTGGACGCCACCCACACGAACTGGTTGTCGAGCGCCCGGGACCGGTCGAACAGGTCGAAGCGCCGGGTCCACCGGTCGTCCTCGAGCCGCGACGCCCGGTTGGTGCGGCTCGCGGGCCAGGCCGACAGGCAGGCCACGATCTCGGCCCCGTCGAGGGCGAGGGTCCGGGCCGCCTCGGCGAACCCCTTGTCCCAGCAGATGAGGAGGCCCATGCGCCCGAGCGGGGTGTCGAAGGCGTCGAACCGGTCCCCGGCGCCGTACGTCGAGCCCTCGGCCAGCGGCTGATGGACCTTGCGGTAGCGGCCCAGCACCTCGCCGCCCCCCACGCACACCGCCGCGTTGTAGCGGACCGGCCCTGCCGCCTCGCAGTAGCCGGCGCACACCACCAGGTCGCCGGCGAGGTCGACCAGGCGCCGGATCTCCGGCCCGTCCGGATCGAGGGCCGGCGGCGGGGCGGCCACGCCGTGCAGGTCGGCCACGTAGCCGCCGATGGCCGCCTCGGGCAGGACGACGAGGTCGAGCCCCTGGTCCCGGGCGTCGTCGAGGATGCCGGCGATGCGGGCGAAGCCGGCGTCCACGTCGCGGTCGAACGGGGCGGCCACCGCCCCGATGCCGATCGGGCTCATGCCGCCGGCCCCATGCCCACCACCGGGCCGGCGATCGCCCCGGTGCGGACGCCGTCGGGCCACACCAGGGTCACGCCGCGCCCGGCGACCAGGCGGCCGCAGGTCGCCACCGTGGCCGGCGCGGCGGCCTCGGCGGACGGCGGCTCCCCGGCGACGACCAGGCCGAACCCGGGGAAGCAGGTGAGCCAGTCGCCCAGCCCGGCCCCGGGCGGCCGGGGCACCGCGGCCACGTCGACCTCGGCCCCGCACCCGCTCGCCTCGGCCAGCATGCCGAGCGTGCCGACCAGGCCGGCCATGCTCACGTCCTTGGCCGCGGCAGGCCGGCAGCGGGACAGGACCGAGCCGAGGCGGGCCAGGTCGGCCGCCGTCCGGCCGGTCGTGCTGTCCCACTGGCGGCCGCCGTAGCCGGGCCGCCAGCCGCCGGACAGGTCGGCGACGACGCTCACGGGGTCGCCCGGACACCCGCCGCCACCCGGCACCAGGCGCTCCGCCCGGCCGAGCATCGTGACGGACAGCGCTGCCGGGACG
Organism: Acidimicrobiales bacterium; assembly: GCA_035693765.1. Classification (GTDB taxonomy): domain Bacteria; phylum Actinomycetota; class Acidimicrobiia; order Acidimicrobiales; family VFJN01; genus ZC4RG19. Next base: position 2,869 of record DASSGC010000536.1, on the reverse strand, counting down.
CCGACCTGGGTGTGGCCGCCGAGCAGGGGCACGGCCCACCGGTCGGCCGCCGCGCCCAGGCCGTCGAGCACCCGGCGCGCCAGCGATGCGGTCGGCGCCGCCACGGCGTCGAGCAGCCCCACCGGCGCCGCACCCATGGCCGCCAGGTCGTTGGCGTTGACCAGCACCGAGCACCAGCCCGCCCACCACGGGTCGCGCTCCACCATCGAGGGGAGGACGGCGTCGGTCGCGGCGACCAGGTCGGAGCCCGGCACCGGTGCGCCGTCGTCGCCGACGAACCCGGGGGCTCCCGGGCGGCGGTCCCGCAGCACGTCCGCGATCGCCTGCTTGGCGGCCGCCTGGGCCGCGATCCGCCCGATCGGCCAGCGCATGACGACGTGCGGGGCCCCGTGGAGGGTGACGGGACCCGCGGCCCGCCACCCCAGGCGGGTGAAGAACGCTTCCTTGCCGGCCTGGACCGCGGCGTCGAACCGCAGCGCGCCCTCGGCCTCGGCCCGGGCGCAGGCGGCCCGCACGAGCGCCGAGCCGGCGCCGGGCGGGGCGCCGCGGGCGACGACCAGGCGGCTGCCCGCCCACCAACCCCGCCCCGTGCCGGGCCGCGGCGCGAGCCGGACGCCGCCCACCACGTCGCCGCCCGGCCGCCGGGCCACCAGCACGAGCGTCGCCGGGTCGGCGTCGAGGTCGTCGCGGTCGGACCCGTCGAAGAGGCCCTGGTCGACCACGAAGGCCCGGTGGCGCAGGCCGTGGTAGGCGGCGAGGTCGGGCCCGGGACCCGCCTCGCCGACCAGCACCGCGGGCCGCGGCCCGGCGGCCGGCGCCGGCCGGGGACCGCCGTAGTCGGACAGGAACTGGGCACCGGGGGTGCCGGCCCCGGCCAGGAAGCGCTCGGCCAGCACCACGGTCAGCCTCCCGCCGCCGGGAGGGCGCTGCAGGCGCCGCAGGCGGCGCAGCCCGCGCCCTGGTCGGCGCCGCGCATGCCCAGCGCCACCAGGTGGTCGGCCACGCGCCGGGTGACGCCGGCCAGCACGGCGGGGTCGGGGGCGGGCACGCCGTCGGCGGCGGCCAGGGTGCCGGCGAGCGGCCGGTAGGGCACCACGAAGGGGTACACGCCGGCGTCGGCCAGCCGGCGGGCGCCGGCCACGAGGTCGTCGGCGTCCTCGCCCAGGCCCACCAGCAGGTAGGTCGACACCCGGTTGCGGCCGAACACGCGGACCGCCTCGTGCCACGCCGCCCAGTACTCGGCCAGGGGCACGGTCGCCTTGCCCGGCGTCCAGCGGCGGCGGACCTCGTCGTCGAGCGACTCGACGTGGATGCCGATGGCGGTGGCCCCGGCGTCGTGCAGGTCGGACAGGGTCGCCAGATCGCCGGGTGGCTCGCACTGCACCTGGATGGGCAGGTGGGGCAGCGCGTCGCGGATGGCCCGGGTGCAGCGGGCCAGGTGGCGTGCGCCCCGGTCGGCGGTGGCGGCGGTCCCGGTGGTCAGCACCACCTGGCGCACGCCGTCGAGCCGCACGGCCGCCTGCGCCACCTCGGCGAGCTGGGCGGGCTGCTTGACGAGCGTCGTGGTGCCGCCCTCCAGCGACCGCTCGATGGCGCAGAACCGGCACCGGGTGGCCTCGGCGTAGCGGACGCAGGTCTGCACGACCGTGGTCGCGAGGACGTCGGCACCGTGGAGCCGGGCCAGCCGGTGGTAGGGGATGCCGTCGGCGGTCGTGAGGTCGTAGAACCGGGGGCGGGCCACCGGCTCGACGTCCACGGCCCGATCGTCGCCGCCGACCCACGGCGCACCGTCCCGCCACAACCGGCCGTCGCCGGCGATCGCCCACGGGCTGTCGCCGGTGATGGGCACGGCGGCGGGCACGCCGCCGACCACCAGGTGACCGTCGTCGGACGGCCCGGCCCCGCCGCGGCGGAACACGGGCGCGTCGACCCGCACGCCGCGCACGGCCAGGTCGGCCCGGGGAGAGACCTCGAGCACGGCGGGCCTAGACGAGGTACGTCGAGTTGATGATCGCGCCCTTGCGGGCGTACTCGATGATGCAGTCCTGGATGTCGAGGGGGTGGGCGGGGATGACGCCCTCGATCAGGTCTTCCTCGCGCAGGCCGTGCAGCGACAGGCCGAACCGGCAGCAGTAGACCTTGCCGCCCTCGGCGATGAAGGTCTTGATCTGGTTGTTGATGTTCATCTCGCCGGGGAACGCGGTGTCGCCCGTGAGCGGGAAGCCGCGGGTGTCCATGGCGTTCATCGAGCCCGGGCCGTAGAAGTAGGCGACCGACTCGAAGCCCTTGCGGAGCGCCCGGGTGGCCTGGAGCATGGCCACGAACGCCACCGACGACTCGTGCGCGATCCCGTGGATGAGCGTCAGGTACGACTCGCCCTCCTCGGCCTGGTAGTCGGGGAACAGCTTGGTGGAGCCGTAGAGGTTGGCGCCGGCCCCGAGGGACGGGTGGGGGATCTCCTCGAGGCTCTTGCGCTCGAGTTCGGTGAGCTCAGCAGGCATGGGACGAGCGGTCCTTTCGCGGTCGACGGTGACGGTCGCACCGTCGCGCCCCCAGGTTTCGGGCCGGTTCGTCGGGTGTTGTCTCCGCGTTGCCAACGCAACACGGCCATGCGTCCTGGACCTGAGCGACGCCTTGCGTGGTGCCGTCAGGCCGGCGTCAGGCCGCGCTCATGCCGGCGTGGCGCCGGTCTCGCCGTCGCCGCCGTCCCGCCGCCGGCGGCGGGCGATGAGCCGGTCGAGCACCTGGCCGGCCCTGCGGGCGCCCTCGGCCGTCCAGCGCGGGTCGGACCGTGGGGACGGCCCCTCGGCCGTCGGCATGACCGTCACGCCGCGGGTCGTGTTGCGGACCACGCTCGCCGACGGGCGGG
>DASSGC010000535.1:0-10001 GCA_035693765.1 Acidimicrobiales bacterium | reverse complement strand
CGGTCGCCCCGACGCCGGCGAGCCCGCCGTGCTCGCCCTGCACGGCAGCGACCAGCGGGCCCCGCTCCACCTGAGCGAGTGGATGTGCGCCCGGGCGGCGCAGGTCGGCACCGGCTGCCAGGCCGTGGGCTACTCGGGCGTCTACGAGATCGCCTCCGAACGCCGCCGCGACATCCTCCACCGGACGACGGAGTTCCTGGCCGACACGATGCTCGCACCGCTCGGCTACGTCGAGGGCGGGACCCGGCCATCCGGCCCCGCGGGCCCCGCCGGGCCCTCGACCGGGCCGTCGGCCGGGCCCGCGGCCGCACCGCCGGCCGGCGGCGCCACCGGGGGGAATCGCGACCACGGCCCCCCGCCGCACCTCCGCCCACGGCTCCCTGCCCCGGACCGGCGTGAACGCGACCGGCACCCTGGTGGCGCTCGCGGTCGGCCTGGGCGTGCTCGGCGCCGTGCTGGTGGTCGTGGCCCGGGCCCGGCGACGCAGCGACCGGGGCGACCTGCGCGTCACGGGCGCGGCCGCCATCGGCGTGGTGGCGCTGCTGGTCGCCGGGGGGATCATCGCCGGCAACCGGTCGTCCACGGACGTGTCCGACGACGAGCGCACCGATGCCGAGCACGACATGTCGACCCACGACAACGACAACGACGACGACGACGAGGACGCCCACACCGCCGATCACGACCGCACCGACACCCACCCGGGCGGCTCCGGCGACCACACCTCGGCGGACAGCCATCCGACCGGCGGGCACACGTCCACGGGCGGCCACGCGACCGGCGGGCACACGTCCACGGGCGGCGCGTCCCACGGGAGCACCCCGGGCGGGCACGCCGACGACGAGCACCCGGCGGGCGACCCCGCCCACGGCCACGATCCGGGCGACCCGACCCAGCCCCACGACCCCACCGACCCCCACGACCCCACCGACCCGACCGACCCGCACGACCCGACCGACCCGCACGACCCGCCGGACGACGGGTTCCCCGACGACTGGACGGCCGACCAGGTCGCCTACGCCCAGCGCCTGATCGCCGACACCGAGGCCGCCCTACCGCAGTACGCCAACCCCGCGATCCTGCCCCTGCTCGGCTACGTGTGGATCTTCGACGGCACCGAGCCCGGCGACTACCAGCACTGGATCAACCTGTCCCGCATCGCCGACCCGAGGATCATCGATCCGGCCTCGCCCGAGTCGCTGGTGTTCCGCAACAGCGACGAGGGGCCGGTGCTCGAAGCGGCCATGTACATGCTGACGCCGGGCCACCACCTCGGGAACATCCCGCCGGACATCGCCTGGCTGCCCGGATGGCACGTCCACGACAACCTGTGCTTCGCCAACGGCTTCCAGCTCGTCGGCCTCGCCGTCAACGGCGTCTGCGAGCGCGGCGCCCTCATCATCACGCCGCCGATGGTCCACGTGTGGACCGTCGACACGCCGTGCGGCCGCTTCGCCGGCGTGGACGAGAACGGCCTGCAGTGCGACCACGACCACGACGATGGTGGGCACGGCACCGTGGCAGGGGCCGTGGCCGCGCTGTTCACGCCGGAGCCGACAGCGCGTGGAGCAGGGCCCGCTCCGCCTCCGCCAGCACCGCCCGGTCCGTGACCTTGGCGCCGTCGGCGCCCTGCACGAAGAACGAGTCGACGACCTGGGAGCCCAGGGTCTGCACCTTGGCGCCCACGATGTCGAGGTCGAGGTCGCTCAGCGCGCTCGTGATGCGGTAGAGCACGCCCAGGCCGTCGGTGGCGTGCACCTCGACGACGGTCGTGTCGACCGAGGCCGCCAGGTCGAAGCGCACCTCGGGCTCGATCTCGTCCTCGAACCGGCGCCGGCGGCTGCCGTAGGTGCGGGCCCGGTCGGCCAGCCGGGCGCGGATGGCCAGGCCGCCGGCGAGCGCCCGTTCCAGGTCGCCCACCACCTTGTCCCACGAGAAGGTCGGGCCGAAGCTCGACACCACCCGGAACACCTCGATCGCCCAGCCCTCCTCGGTGCCGACCAGCGCGTCGACCACGCCGAGCCCGTGCAGCGCCAGCACCCCGGCGACGCGGCTGAACAGGCCCGGCCGGTCGGCGGTCACCACCGTGAGCCGGTCACCCTCGGTCAGGATCACCTGCTTCCGCGCCTGCAGCAGCGCCCGCTGCGCCGGTGACGGGAACTCGTCCGCCACCTCCACCGCCGCGCCCCCGCCCAGCACGTGGTCGACCCGGCTGACCAGCGCCCGCACGAGCCCGGCCTTCCAGTCGCTCCAGGCCGCCGGCCCGGTGGCGAGGGAGTCGGCCTCGGTCAGCGCGGCGAGCAGCTCCAGCACCTCGTGGCCGCCCACGGTCGCGGCCACCCCGTCGATGATGGCCGGGTCGTCGATGTCGCGGCGCGTGGCCACGTCGGCCAGCAACAGGTGGTGCCGGCACAGGGCGACCAGCACCCCGGCGTCGTGGTCGTCGAAGCCCATGCGGGGCGCGATCTCGGCGATCATCCGGATGCCGTTGGCCGTGTGGTCGCCCCCCTCGCCCTTGCCCAGGTCGTGCAATAGGCCGGCCAGCACGAGCAGGTCGGGTCGGCCCACCCGGCCCACCAGGGCGCCGGCCTGCACGGCCGCCTCCCACAAGTGCCGGTCCACGGTGAAGCGGTGATAGGCGTTGCGCTGCGACTTGCTGCGCACGGCGGGCCACTCGGGCAGGTAGCGCTCCCAGATGCCCTGCTGGTCGAGCGCCTCCAGCAGCAGGACGGCCGGCGGACCGGCGGACAGCAGGTCGACCAGTGCCTCGCGCACGGCGGCGGGCCACGGCACGGGCGGGACCGGCGCCTCCGCCGCCAGCCGGGCCAGCGTGCGCCGGTCGAGCTGGGTCGACCGCGCCGCCGCCACCGACGCGGCCCGGAGGGCGAGCGCCGGATCGGCCGCCACGTCGACCTCGTCGCCGACGTGGATCTCGCCATCCCGCAGGTGGATGCCGGCAGCGAGCACCCGGTCTCGCTGCAGCCGCCCGAGCGGGCCCGACAGCGAGCTCTCGATGCGGGCCCAGATGTCGTCGCTGGTCCACGCGATGGTCCGCGCCGCCTGCGACACCGCCCGCATCAACGCGTCGGCGTCGCGGTAGCCGAGCGCGTCGGCCACGCCGTCCTGCTCCTGGAGCAGCAGCCGGTCGCCCGGGCGGCCGGTGCGCCGGTGCAGCTCGACCCGGACGGCGAGCAGCGTGCGGTAGGCCTCGCCGATGCTGGCGTGGTCCTCGTCCCACATGATCGACCGGGCCGCGTGGGCCCAGGCCAGCGCGTGGACGTCGCGCAGGCCGCCCCGGCCCTCCTTGAGGTCGGGCTCCAGCAGGAAGGCGACCTCGCCGGCCCGGTTGTGCCGCTCCCGCACCCGCACCGCCATGGTGGTGAGCCAGCGCTTCGACCGCTTGCGCCATTGGAGCTCGGCCTTGCGGGCCAGCTCGTCGGTCAGCGCCCGGTCGCCGGCGATGTGGCGCACCTGCAGCAGCCCGGTCGCCGTGTCGAGGTCGTCGGCTGCCAGGGCCAGCGCCTCCTTCACCGTCCGCACCGCGTGGCCGAGCTTCATGCGGGCGTCCCAGATCGGGTACCAGAGGCGGTCGGCCAGCTCCCCGATGTCGCGCCGCCCGGCGTGGAGCAGCAGCACGTCGATGTCGGACTGCAGGGAGAGCTCGGCCCGGCCATAGCCGCCGACCGCCACCAGCGCAACGCCCCGGGGGTCGCCGCCCTCCGCGGCCGCCTCGAACAGCTCGCCCAGCCAGCGGTCGACCTCGGCGGTCCAGGCGTCGCACAGCTGGCGACCGATGAGCGAGTCGTCGGCGGCCAACTGGGCCCGGACGTCGACGATCGTCATCTCACCTTCCCGGCCCGGCGGCTGCGGTCACCACCGTGCGACCCGGGCCGCGACCTGCCCGACTGCACCACCTGGGCGAGGGTAGCGAGCGCTCCCCGCGCCGCCGCCGGAGCGGCGGCGCGGCGGGCACGTGTTCACATCCGGTTCACAGTGGCGACGACGACCGGGGCACTAGAGCGCGTCGGCGTCGAGCTCGCCGGTGCGGATCCGCACGACGCGCTCGACCGCCGTGACCCAGATCTTGCCGTCGCCGATCTTGCCGGTGCGGGCGGCGTCCGAGATGACCTCGGTCAGCCGCTCCGCGTCCTCGTCGTCACCCAGCACCTCGATCCGCACCTTGGGAACGAAGTCGATGGTGTACTCGGCCCCGCGGTAGACCTCGGTGTGGCCGGCCTGGCGGCCGAATCCCTGCACCTCGGTGACGGTCATGCCGGTGATCCCGGCTTCCTTGAGCGCCGCTTTCACGTCGTCGAGCTTGAACGGCTTGACGATGGCGGTGATCAGCTTCACAGGTGGTCCTCCGTGCTCGGACGTGATCAGTCGGCGTAGGCGACTTCGGCGTGCTGGGAAAGATCGAGGCCCGTATCTTCGTCCTCGTCGGTGACCCGCAGGCCGATGGTGAGGTCGATCACCTTGCCGATGACCAGGCTGGCGACGAACGAGAAGGCGAGCGTCACGACGGCGGCGACGGCCTGGTCGACCAGCAGGTCGGCGCCGCCCCCGAGGAACAGGCCCTCGTTGGTGACCAGCGAGTTGATGGCAGCGTCGGCGAACAGGCCGAGCAGGAGGGTGCCGACCAGGCCGCCGACGAGGTGGACGGCGATGACGTCGAGGCTGTCGTCGAAGTTGAAGCGCTTCTTGAGGCCCAGTGCCAGGTAGCAGACGGCGCCGGTGACGAGGCCGATGTAGACGGGCGCCATGCCGCCCACGAACCCGGCGCACGGCGTGATGGCGACCAGGCCGGCGACGGCGCCGGAGGCGGCGCCCAGGGTCGTGGCGTGCCCGTCCTTGAGGCGCTCGACGACGAGCCACCCGAGCATGGCGGCCGAGGCGGCCAGGAAGGTGTTCATGATCGCCTGGGCGGCGATGCCGTCGGCGGCCAGCGCCGAGCCGGCGTTGAAGCCCGCCCAGCCGAACCACAGGATGCCGGTGCCCAGCACGGTCATGGGCAGGTTGTGCGGCGGCATCGGCGTCTCGGGCCAGCCCCTGCGCCGCCCCAGCAGCAGCACGAGCGCGAGGGCGGCCGCGCCGGCGTTCATGTGGACGACCGCGCCGCCGGCGAAGTCGAGCGCCCCCATGTCGGCCAGCCAGCCACCGGCGAACACCATGTGGGCCAGGGGCCCGTACACGAGCACCAGCCAGGCGCCGACGAACAGGACGTAGGCCGGGAACCTGAGCCGGTCGGCCGTGGCCCCCGTGATGAGCGCCGGGGTGATGATGCCGAACGTCATCTGGAAGGCGCAGAACAGGACGAACGGGATGGTCAGGGAGCTGAAGAAGCTCTGGTCGGTCAGCGCCGGGCCGACGTCCTTGAGCCACACGTAGTCGAAGTTGCCGATGACGCCGGCGTTGCCGGCATCGCCGAACGCCAGCGTGAAGACGACGGCCACCCACAGCACGGCCATGAGACCCATGGCGAAGATGTTCTGCATGAGCATGCCCAGCACGTTCTTGCCCCGCACCATGCCCCCGTAGAAGAGGGCCAGGCCTGGTGTCATGAACAACACCAGAGCCGTCGACATCAGCACCCATGCGGTGTTCCCGGAGTCGAGCTCCATCCCCATTCCCCTTCTCGGCGAGTAAGACGGACGAAAGGATGCGTCCGGCGTGTTTCTCAACGGCGTCCTAAATGTTTCGTCTCAATGAACGTCGAGCCGGCCCAGCAGCCGGCGGGCCACGAGGTGCACGGGATCCCAGACCGGCCCGAACGGCGGGGCGTAGCCGAGGTCGAGGTCCACCACCTCCGCCGCCGTGAGGCCCGCCTGGATGGCGGTGGCCAGCACGTCGACCCGCTTGGCCGTGCCCTCCTCCCCCACGATCTGCGCACCCAGCATCCGGCCCGTGCCCCGCTCGGCCAGCGCCTTGACCGTGATCGGCTTGCGCTCGGGCAGGTAGCCGGCCCGGGTCTCGCCCTCCACCGTGGCCTCGACCGCGGCGAACCCGTACTGCGCCGCCTCCCGGGCCGACAGGCCCGTCCGCCCGATCTCCACGTGGCACACCCGCGTCACCGCCGTGCCGAGCACGCCGGGGAACGCGGCGTAGCCGCCGCCGATGTTGATCCCGGCCACCCGGCCCGCCTTGTTGGCCACCGTGCCCAGCGCGATGTGCACCGGCGCCCGGGCCACGAGGTGGTACGCCTCGCAGCAGTCGCCGGCCGACCACACCCCCTCGGCCGAGGTCCGTTGGCGGCGGTCGACGCGCACCGCGCCCCTGGCCCCCAGCTCGACGCCGGCTGCGCCGGCCAGCTCCGCGTTCGGGCGGATGCCGAGGCCGAGCACCACGAGATCGGCGGGGATCGCCTCGCCGCCCGCGTGCACGGCGTCGCCGTCGACCGCCTCCAGCGGCGTGCCCAGGCGGACGTCGATGCCCATCGCCGCCATGGCGCCCGTCAGCGGCGCGGCCACGTCCGCGTCGAGCGTCGGCATCAGGTGGTCGGCCGCCTCGACCAGGGTCACGGCGAGGCCCCGCTGCACGAACGCCTCGGCCATCTCCAACCCGATGTAGCCGCCGCCGACCACGACGACCCGCCCGATCCCACCGCCCTCCACCTCGGCCTGGAGCGCCGCGGCGTCGTCGAGGGTCTGCACCCCCCGCACCCTCGGCCCGTCGAGCCCGGGCAGGTCGGGGCGGAACGGTCGCGCCCCGGTCGCCACGTGCAGGTCGTCGAAGTCGAGGCGCACCGTGCGCCCGCCCTCGGCGTCCCACGCCTCGATCCGGCGGGCGTCGAGGTCGATCGCCCGGGCCTCGTGGCCCAGCCGGACGTCGATGCCGTGGTCGCGGCGGAACGCCTCGGGGCTCCGGGCCACCAGGTCGCCGAGGTCGGCCACCGACCCGCCGACCAGGTACGGGATGCCGCAGGCCGAGTAGCTGGTCCACCGCCCCTTCTCGAGGACGACGATCTCGCGGTCGGGCTGCCGGCGCCGCACCTGCATGGCGGCGCTCATGCCCGCCGCGTCGCCGCCGACGACGACGAGGCGTTCGGTCATGCCGGGGAGCGTACGACGAGGGGCGTCAGGTGACGCGGACGTTCTCCACCGGCACGCCTAGTGCGGGGGCACGGGAGAGGGGCCCGTCGCAGGTCAGCACCCGGGACGACCGAGCGCTCGCGACCGCGAGGTAGAGCGCGTCGTAGGTGGACACGTTGGGCCACCACCTTCGGGTGCCCTTGACCAGGAGCCGGCTCGGGATGCGGTCCGCCGGCCAGTCGAGGAGGGCGTCGAGTGCCGCGGCGGCATCGCCCTCGTCGATGCGCCCGTTGCGCCACCGTCGGCGGACGACCGAGGCCACCTCGCTGTCGAAGATGTCGGGCACGGCCATCCGGTGGTCGGCCACGCGCCGCTCGACGGCCACACCGGTCGGTGTGCGCTGGAGGATCTCCACCATCACCGACGCGTCGATGACGAAGCTCACACCATGTCGCGTTCGGCTCGTTCGGCATCGATCTCCGCGCCGGCCATGAGGTTGAGCTCGGGGTGCTTGGGCAGCGCCCGTACCCTCTCCAGCCACTCGTCCATCGTGAGCTTGTCCAAGTCCTCCCGGACGAGCCGGATGACGTAGTCGCTCATCGTGAGGTCGGCGCTGCGGGCCCGCTCCCGCAGGCGTTCCTTGAGGTCGTCGGGCATGTTGCGGATCTGGATGACGGCCATGCCGTCATGCTAGCGACCATACGTCGTCATGCTGAGCCGCGTCATGCTGAGCCGCGTCGCCGGCGCCGCGCGAGGTGCACGTGCGCCTTGGCGGCACCCCACACCAGGCCCGGCTCGTGGACCGCAGGGTCGACGTCGGCGAAACCGGCGGGGCTCAGGTCGTAGACGTCGTCGGGGAAGCTGCGCTCGCTGAACTCATCCCGGGCCATGGGCCGCGCCCCGGCGGCGCGCAGCACGGCGGTGGGGATCGGCACCAGCGACCGCACGATCGCGAGGGGGGTGCCGGGCTGCCGGTCGACGTCGGCGGCCAGCAGGCGGCGGACCCGGGGCATCCCCTCCGCCGCGGCCGCCCGCCCCGCGTCGGCGATGCGGGCCGCCAGCACACCGTCCACCGCGATGCCCTGGCCGGCCAGGACCTGCCGCACCGACCGGTCGACCCAGCGCGGCAGGGCCTCCTCCAGGGCGTCGGCCAGCGCTCCGGCGTGGCGTGCCAGGGCGGCGGCGTCGAGTGGGTCGTCGAGTGGGTCGTCGCGGGGGTCGTCACGGGGATCGCGGTCGCGCACACCTCCATCGTGCCCGCGCCCGGCGCCGACCACTGCTAGACACGGACCGTGCGGATCCGGGCGTTGTCGGTGTTCGAGGGCGTCGTCTACCACTGCGTCTGCGTCGACGCGTCGGCCCCGTGCCGGCCGCTGCTGGAGGTCGACGCCCTCCTCCGCCCGGGCGACGCCGACGCCGGCCCGCTGCTGCTCAGCACGGCCGAGTACTGCGTGATGGTGGGCGACAGGGCGCAGGCCCGCCGCTGCCTGGCCGACCTCGAACGGCGCGGCCGGCTGGTCGACCACCTGGGCGTGGCCCACATCGCCTTCCCCACCTGGATGCCCGTCAGCCCGGCAGGGGCGTGAGCCCGAGCGCGGCGTTGAGGTTGCCCGACCGCAGCCCCTCCAGGTCGAGGGTCACGTAGCGGTAGCCGGCCGCCTGGACCGCCGCCACCACGTCGCCGTGCACGGCCACCACCGCCGCCAGCCTGTCGAGCGGCACCTCCACCCGGGCGGTGTCGCCGTAGTGGCGCACCCGCACCTCGGCGAACCCGAGGGCCCGGAGGCCCGCCTCGGCCCGCTCGACCTCCGCCAGCCGGGTCAGGGTGACGGGCGTGCCGTAGGGCAGGCGGGAGGCCAGGCAGGCCGCCGCCGGCTTGTCCCAGGTGCGCAGCCCGAGCCGGCGCGACCAGGCCCGGACGTCCCCCTTGCCGAAGCCGGCGTCGACCAGCGGGAACGCCGCCCCCCGCTCGGCGGCGGCCCGCTGTCCGGGCCGGTGGTCGCCCAGGTCGTCGAGGTTGACGCCCAGCACCACCGTGGCGCCCGCCACCTCGCCCCCCGCCGCCACCAGCGGCCCGACGGCCCGGAGCAGGGCGTCCTTGCACCAGTAGCAGCGGTCGCCGTCGTTGCGCCGGTAGGCGGCGTCCGCCATCTCGTCGGTCTCGACCTCCCGCCACGCCAGGTCCCAGTCGGCCGCCAGCGCCGCGCAGTCGTCCCGCTCCGAGCGCGGCAACGACGGTGACACCGCGGTGACCGCCGTCGCCCGCTCCGGCCCGAGCGTGTCGCGGGCGACCCACGCCAGGAAGGCCGAGTCGGCCCCGCCGGAGAACGCCACCACCACGCGATCGAGGGCCCGGAGGCGGTCCCGCAGGCGGTCGAGCGACGCGGCGCTCACGGGCGCAGCCTGCCGGGTGCGCGGGGCGTTCGTCCCGCCGGGAACGCAGCAGCGGCGGCGGGTCCCACCGCCATCAGTCCGTGACCTCGATGCGGACCCGCTTGTTGCCCTTGCCCTTCGACTCGGTCTTCACCACCCGCACCCGGCCGACCTCACCCGTCCTCCGCACGTGGGTGCCCCCGTCGGCCTGCTTGTCGAGCCCGACGATGTCGACCACCCGGATCTCTCGCACCGACGGCGGGATCAGGTTCACCTTGGTGCGGATCAGGTCCTCGTCGGCGACCGCGACGTCGCGCGGCAGGAAGCTGACCTCGATCGGACGGTCGGCGGCGAGCTCGACGTTGACGAGCTCCTCGACGCGCGGGCCGAAGCCCTCGGGCAGCGGATCGAACTCGAAGTCCATCCGCGCCGAGAGCGGCTCCATGTTCCCGCCGGTGACCGGGACCGACCACTCGTTCCAGATGACCCCGCAGAGCACGTGGAGAGCGGTGTGGGTTCGCATCAGCGCATGCCGGCGATCCCAGTCGATCTGGCCACGCACGGCCGTCCCGACCGGGGGCGCGTCGCCCTCGAGGCGAT
>DASSGC010000534.1:0-3078 GCA_035693765.1 Acidimicrobiales bacterium | reverse complement strand
CGTCGCCGCACCCGGCGAGCGCCAGCCCGACCGCGACGGCCAGGACGGCGACGGGGATGGCGACAGGGACGGCGAGGCCGCGACGCGGCCCCTGCCGCCGGGCGATCCGGTGGGTGGCGGTCATCGGCGTGGCTCCTCGGGCGTCGTGCGTCACCGGGGCGCCAAGCTACGCGGCCCGCCAACCTCCAGCGCCGCGCTCCGGGTGTCGAGGGTGAGCGCGAACCTACGCCTTCGAGCCGGGACGAAGGTCGAGCCCGGCGTCGCGGATCGCGCGGGACACCAGGTCACGGGGCATCCGGCCGGTAGCTTCCGGGAGGTGTCGGTCGCCCGTGCCCTCCTCCTCTTCGCCCTCGCCGCCATCGCCGAGATCGGTGGCGCCTGGCTCGTCTGGCAGGGCGTGCGCGAGCACCGCGGCACCCTCTGGGTCGGTGCCGGGATCGCCGCCCTCGCCACCTACGGGTTCGTCGCGACGCTGCAGGAGGACGCCCACTTCGGCCGCATCCTGGCGGCCTACGGCGGCATCTTCGTCGCCGGCTCGCTCGCCTGGGGCCTCGTCGCCGACGGGTTCAGGCCCGATCGCTACGACTACGCGGGCGCCGGCATCTGCCTCGCCGGCGTCGCCGTGATCATGTTCGCCCCCCGCCCGGGCTGACGATCACACCGGCCCAGTAGCCCACGAGCGCCGACGTGAGCTCGCGGGTCAGCCGCAAGCGGTCGGCACGGCTCGCGGCCACGATCGAGGGCAGCACCCCGCCGAAGATCTGCACGGACACGTTGGCGGCGAGGTGGCGATCGCGGGCTGCCCGACCGGGCGCGAGATCGCCCACTGAGACGTCGACGCCACGCACCACGGCAACCAGCCCACCGCGCCGGGCGCCGCACGGCTCGCTCGGCGCGGGAGCGGGCAGGATGGGGGCACCGACGAGCCGGCGGTCCGCCGACAGGGGAGCATGGATGTCCGAGGCCCGCGAACGCACGCCGGACGACGAACCCGTCCCGGTCCTGGCCGAGCAGCCGCCGCTGCGGCGGCGCGCCGCGGCACGGGCGGTCGCCCGCAGCGTGGCGGCCACCGCCGGGCTGCTGGCCCGTCGCCGGATCCGCCAGCCCGGCGCACGCGTCGGGGTGGTCGTGCAGTTCGCCGACGGCTCCGCCGCCCGGGTCTACCGCGAGACCGTGGTGCCGCGGCCGAGGACCGAGGACCCTGCCGTGCTCGTGGTCGAGTTCCGGCTGCGCGGGGTCCGTGGCCGCGGGCATGCACTGTTCCGGGCCGAGAGCCTGCTCAACACGCCGTTGTTCGTCGGGTTCCCGGGGTTCGTGTCGAAGCTGTGGCTCGCCCACGACGAGCACGGCGCCTACCGGGGGTTGTACGAGTGGGACGGCCCGGGGTTGGCTGATGCCTATGTCCGTGCCCTGTGGTGGGTGCTCTCGCTGGTCAGCGTCCGGGGGTCGATCCACTACGCGGTGCTGCCCGGGATCCGGCGCGACGACCTGCTGGACGACCCCGGCGTGCTGGACCGCGCCCGGCCCGCCTCCCTGCGGGACTGGTGGCGGCCCACCCAGGTCGAGCCGGCGCCCGGGTGAGCAGCGACCCCGCTGACGTGCTGGTGGTCGGCGCCGGACCGACCGGCCTCGCGCTCGCGCTCCAGGCCCACGACCACGGCGCCCGGGTGCGGATCGTCGAGCGCCGGGCCGAGCTGTCCCGACCGTCCCGGGCCCTGATCATGCACCCCCGCACGCTGGAGGTCCTGCGGCCCCACGGGGTGACCGACGCCCTGCTGGCCCGCGGTGACCTGTCGCCGTCGGCCCACCTGCACCTCGGCACGCGGGTCGTGCCCGTCCGGCTCGCCGACCTCGACCTGCCGGACACCGAGTTCCCCCACCTGCTGCTGATCCGGCAGGCGGACGTGGAGCGGGTGCTGTGGGAGGCCCTGGTCGCCCGGGGGCTCGAGGTCGAACGGGGGGTGGAGCTCAGCGACGTGGCGGCCCTCGGCGATCACGCGGTCGCCACCCTCCGCCGGGCGGGGGCGGAGACCCGGGTGCCGTGCCGCTACGTCGCAGGGTGCGACGGGCCTGCCAGCATCGTGCGCGACCGGGCCGGCATCGGCTGGCGGGGGCGGTCGTACCGGCAGGAGGTGGTCCTCGCCGACGTCGAGCTGGACGGCCTGACGCCGGACGTGGCCCACGCGGTGCCCGGGCCCCGGGGCCTGGTGTTCGTCTTCCCGATCGGCGAGCGGGCCACCTGGCGGGTGCTCGCCACCCGTCCCGCCGGAGCCGACGAGCTGCCGTTCGGGCAACCCGGTCCGGCGGTGCCGGCCGGCGAGGTCCAGGGCCTGCTCGACACGGCGGGCCTCGACGCCAGGATCAGCCGGGTGGGCTGGTCGGCGAAGGTACGGCTCCAGCACAGGCTCGCGCTGCGGTTCCGGCACGGTCCGCTGTTCGTCGTCGGCGACGCCGCCCATGCCCACTCCCCCGCCGGGGGCCAGGGCATGAACCTCGGGATGCAGGACGCCCTGAACCTCGGCTGGAAGCTCGCCGGGGCGGCCCGGTCACCCGGGACCCTCGCCGGACCGCTGCTCGACTCCTACGAGATCGAACGCCGGCCGGCCGCCCGCCAGGTGCTCGCGCTGACCCACGCCGTGTTCTGGGCCGAGGCGAGCACCGACCCGGTGGCCACGGCCGCCCGCCGCCTGGTGGCGCGGTGGGCGGCGCCGATCGTGCCGCCGCTCCTGCGGCGGCGCCGGCTGGTCGGCGCGGGTGTGCGGACGCTGTCCCAGCTCCGCATCCACTACCGCCGCAGCCCGCTGTCGGTCGAGGGGACGCCCGCCGGCCCGCCGGGGCCGCGACCGGGCGAGCGCGTCCCCGACGCCCAGGTCGTCACCGCCGCCGGCCGCTCGGTCCGGCTGCACGACCTGATCGCCCGGCCCGGGATCCACGCACTCGTCCAGCGCGACGCACCCGGGCTCGACCTCCCGTCGCCCGGCGGGGACGTGCACGTCCACCGCATCGCGAGCTGGCCGGGGGCTGGGGTGGTGGTGGTGCGCCCCGACGGCTACGTCGGCTTCCGCAGCGGCGAGCTCC
>DASSGC010000533.1:0-6212 GCA_035693765.1 Acidimicrobiales bacterium | reverse complement strand
GACGACGTCCTCGGCCATCTCCAGTGCGTCCTGCAACGTCGAGGCGGCGGTGAAGCCGAGTCGCCGCACAGACCGGGGCTCGCCCCCGACGATGATGACCTTGCCGGCGTGCGCCAGCCCGTGGCTGCCCCAGTACCACATGTAGAAGGGGTGGACGCCGTGGTAGGCGTAGCTCGTCCGGTACAGGTGCCGGTACCACTCGTCCTCGGCGAACTGCTTCTCGTAGCGGGCCTCGATCTCCACCGGGTCGGTGGTCTCGGCCAGCACCTGCTCGAAGAAGTCGATGTAGCTCGGGTGGTGGACGGGGTGGAACTCCCACGGGGTCGGGTGGCTCAGGATGACCACGCCACCCTCGCGCACCAGCGGCCGGCCCCGGTACATGTTGAAGAAGTAGCCGAGCCCCAGGCACATGACGAGGATGGGGTTCATCACCGAGTTCACGTTGTAGGGGCAGATGTAGGGCAGCCCCATGGTCAGGATGTCGGTCTGGCCCTCGACCGGCACCAGTTGCTGGGCGAACACGTTGGCGGTCGTGGCCTCGTGGACGGCCTCCACCTCGCCGGCCTGCACCGAGGTGAGCCCGTAGGGGGCCTGCCACGAGTGGAAGATCTTGCGCCGGGCCTTGGCCGGCAGCCGGTCGAGCGCGGCCTTCATGGCCACGAACGACGCCCGGTCGCGGGCGGTCCACTCCCACTCCCGCTTCTGGAGCACCGCCATGGGCCCCGAGGTGCCGAACGTGTCGTTGTTGAGGGTGGTCTCGATCTGGAAGATCTTCACGCCGGCGTCGCGCAGCACCTTGCCCATGCGCCAGTTCGAGCTGTGCAGCTCGGACGCGTGGCGGTCCATGAAGCTGCGGCTGTGCTGCATGGTCCGCACGTTGTGGTGGTGGCGCAGGCTGCGGTAGCTGGCGAGGCCGGTGGCGGTCGACTTGTGGCCGCCGTCCATCGACACCAGGTTGATGTTGACGTAGACGATCAGGTCGGACTCGGCGGCCCGCTTGTTGATCTCCACCTCCTCGCCGTGGGGCGTGGTGCCCAGGAAGGCGAGGTTGTCGGGGTCCTCGGCGTCGTGGTTGTAGAGCAGGCCGTGGGGCGCGAAGGCGTCGTAGACCCGGTCGCCGACCGCGTGGCGCAGCTCGGCCTCGGTCATCCGGCGGTGGAGGGCGAGGGCGGCGATGATGTGCACGTCGTCGACCCCGGCCGCGGCGGCGACGTCGAGCACGGCCTCGATGACGCGCTGGCGGACGTCGGGCCGGCGCATGGGGGGCAGCGGCAACGAGATGTCGTCGAAGCAGATGGTCAGCTTCATGCCCGGGCGGAGCAGCGCCCGGAGGGGCTCGCTGTCGCCGAGGGGATGGTCGAGCGCGTCACGGATGGCGCCCTCGGGGTCGTCGAGCGCGGCGAGCGGCTCGCCGGGGTAGAGGACCCGGGAGCGGCCGGCCGGCAGCTTCTCCAGCCGCAGGCTCTCGCCGTGGTGGAACAGGATGGGCGGCGTCGAGCGGTCGACGTCGAGGACGAAACCGGGGCGGGGCATCTAGGGCTGCTCCTCGGGGATGCGGAAGGGGGCGCGCCAGCCGGGGGCGGGGCAGGCGCAGGTGTCGCCGTCGGCGCGGGCGGCGCGGGCACCGCGGGCGCCGTCCCGGCCGCGGGCCTCCGTGCGCTCCCACCGGGCGCGCACGACCTCGGCCGGGCTGCTGCCGCTCACCGCCGCGGCCCCCGCGGGTCGACCCGCAGGTCGAAGGCGACCTTGACCGCGCCCCGGGCGCCGGCGTGGGCCGCGTGGTCGATCGCGTCCTCGTAGCGGGCGAGTGGGTACGTGGCCGTGACCAGGCGCCCGAGGTCCAGCTCGGCGACCAGGTCGACGGCGGTGGCGAAGTCGCTCCGCTCGTAGGCGTAGCAGCCCCGCAGCACGGTCTCGCGGTGCCACAGACCGGTGAGGTCGAGCGTGGTGCGGGCGGGCATGCCGACGGCGTGGACGGTGCCGCCGGGCGCCACCACCTGCAGTGCCTGGGTGAGGGTGGCCTCGCTGCCGACGCAGTCGACGACCGCCCCGGCGCCGCCGGTGAGCTGGTCGCCGACCACGAGCGAGCCGGTGGCCGACCGGACCGTCCGGGCCAGCTCGCCCGGCGCGACCACGATGTCGGCGCCCAGCTCCTTGGCCCAGCGCCGCTGCTCGGGGTGCTTGGCGGTGGCGACGATCTCGGTGGCGGGGGAGAGGCGCCGCAGCGCGGCGACCGTCAGGAGGCCGAGCGTGCCCGCGCCGACCACGGCGACCCGGCCGGCCGCCACCTGGTGGGCGGCGTGGACGGCGCAGGCCAGCGGCTCGACCATGACGGCCTGCTCGTCGCTCAGCCCGTCCGGCACCACCACGACCTGGCTGGGGTGGACGACCATCTCCTGCGACCAGCCGCCGCCGGTCGACTCGCAGAACCCGCACTGGAGCCCGGGTTCGAGGTGGCCGAAGGCGATGCGCTCGCACAGGTTGATGTGGCCGGCCGTGCACTGGCCGCACGGGGGGTCGACGCCGCGGGTGGCGCAGGTGAGCACGGGGACGACCACGGCCCGGCGCCCGTCGTCCAGGTCGCCGACCACCTCGTGGCCGGGGGTGAAGGGGAACGAGACGACCGGCTCGAAGTAGCGGGACGACCGGCCGTCGACGGTGGCCAGGTCGCTGCCGCAGATGCCCGACAGCCGCGGCCGGAACCGCAGCCAGTCCGCGGCGGGAAGCTCCGGCGGGTCGACGTCGCGCAGCGACAGGGGGCCGTAGCGGGCGCCCCGCCCCGGGCGCAGGGAGCCGGCGACCATGGCGGCCGCGTAGCGGGCGGGCTTGCGGGAGAAGACGAGGGCCTTCATCGCCGGACCCCGGCCCGCGTGCCGGCGCCGGCGGGCTCGCCCGACCGGCCGTTGCCGCCGCCCCAGATGTCGGCGGTGAGCACCCGGGTGAGCAGCCCCGGCCGGCCACCGCCCCGCCACGGCGGGCCCATGGGCAGCGGCGGCGCCTCGGCGCCGTGCGACTTGTCGAAGTGCTCGACGAGCCAGCCCCGCTTGCGGGCCAGGGCCGCCAGGCGGGTCTCGGGGTTGACGGCCACGGGGAAGCCGACGGCCTCGAGCATGGGCAGGTCGGAGGTCGAGTCGGCGTAGGCGACGCCCTCGGCCAGGTCGAAGCCGTGGGCGGCCGCGTAGTCGGCCAGCACCGAGGCGCGGGCCTCGCCGGTGGGGGGCACCTCGGTCAGCTCGCCGCGGTAGGTGCCGTCGGCCCGCGTGTCGAGCCGGGCGCACACCACGTCGTCGAACAGCGGCCGCAGCGGGCCGATGGCGAAGTCGAGCGCGCCGGTGATGAGGACGGTGCGGTGGCCGAGCCGGCGGTGCTCGCGGACACGGCGGATGCCGGCGGGGAACGACTTGGCCAGCAGCAGATGGCTGAACATCTCGGTGGCGTCCTCTTCGAGCTGGGCCACCGGGGCCTTGTCGTAGCGCCGGTAGAAGTGGCGCAGGAAGTCGCTGCGATCGCGCCGGTCGAGGGCGAGGAGGGACGGCGCCTCGGCCAGGGTCCGCAGCACGTAGCGCAGCCGGTCGTCGCGGGGCAGCCGCCGGGTGGCGAGCCACGAGTACGACGCCACGACGTTGCTGGCGATGAGCGTGTTCTCCAGGTCGAAGGCGGCGAAGTGGCGGTCGGGGTCGAGCACCTGGCGGCGCAGCCGGTCGGCCCGGTTCTCGACGGTCCGGCCGCCGGGGGTGGTCCGCACCCGGGCGTGCTGCACGACCGACGGCAGGTGCACGTCGTGGACGTAGGTGGCCCAGTCGACGACCCGGGGGTCGAAGCAGAAGGCGGCCCGGTCGGCGGCGTCCAGCGCGTGGTACCGGGCCAGCAGCCGGTCGACGCCGTAGATGGCCTCGCACTCGGCGTACGCGCCGTAGAGCTCCACGTAGCCGAGGGCCCGCTCGGCCTCCTCACGCTTCTCCTCGAGGCGGGCCGCCCACAGGGCCTGGCGGCCGCGCAGCGGGAGCTGCTGGAGGGTCGACTCGGCCCGCTCGATGGTCGTCTTGGCCCGTTCGAGCTGGCGCTGGACGCGGCCCCGGCCGGGGAACGACCAGTCGGGCACGACGATCGGCTGGCCCTCGCCGTCGTACAGCGGCCGCTCGGTGAACCACTCGCGCACCAGGTCGACGAGCTGGCGGTAGCGGAGCGGGTTGGTCGAGCCGGAGGCGACCTGGGTGATGGCGGGCTGGTCGGGGGGCTCGCCGGCGGCGGCGTCGATGACCGCGGCGACGACCAGATCGACGGGGATCACGTCGATGGTGCCCTCGGGGACGCCGGGGAACTCCTTCAGCAGCCCGCGGGCGTAGCTGATGATGATGGGCTCGGCCATGCGGAAACCGCGGATCCAGCCGGGCCGGGGCTCGGCCCACGACGACTCGATGATCGAGGGGCGGACGATCGACACGGGCACGTCGCCACGCTGCTGGAGCAGCGCCCGCTCGCCGAACGCCTTGGTGTAGGCGTAGGCGTCGGGCCAGCCGAGCGACGCGGCGCGGGCCCGCCCGGCCTCGACCATGCGATCCTTCACCCAGGCCTGGCGGCGCTGCTCGGTCTTGGCCGCCAGCGCCGGGGTGCCGGCCGCGCCCAGCTCGTGGCGCGCCTCCTTGCGGAACCGGGCCAGCGCCTCGGGCGTCCGGCTGCCGGCCTCGGCGTCCCGGCGGGCCCGTCGGGCGCCCTCGACCTCGCCCCGCCAGTCGGCGTCGACGAAGAAGGGGCTGTCGTGGACCGGTTCCTCGGGGGCCGCGCCGCGGCGGTTGCCGGCGACGTAGCAGGTCGACACCGCCACGAGGTGGGGCGTGACGCCGAGGTCCCGGAGCGTGAGCGCGATGCGGCTGGGGCCGAGCAGGTTGACCTCGATCGCGGCGTCGAGCGGCGAGTCGAAGGCCACGGTGGCGGCGGAGTGGACGACGATGTCGCAGCCCGCCAGCGTGGCCCGGCCGGCGTCGTCGAGGCCGAGGCCGTCGGTGCCCACGTCGCCGGCGACGACCGTGACCCGCCGGTCGAGGAGGCGGTCGAGCTCGTCCTTGCCGACCTCGGACCGCAGCCGGTCGAACGCGTCGTTGCGGAAGATCTCCCGGCGGGCCCGCTGGGTCACGGTCGAGCGCTTGCCGGGCCGGATGATCAGCACCAGCTCGCAACCCGGGACCGACCGCAGCAGCCGCTCGATGAGCGCGGTGCCCAGGAAGCCGGTGCCGCCGGTGATGGCGATGCGCTTGCCGTCGAGTGCCTCGGGGATCACGGTCACCTGTCTACCATTTGGTAGATGAGCCGGGCGACGCCACCGAGACGGACCGCCGATCGAGCCGTCACCGCCGCCCTGGACGCGTTCGGCACCCGGGGCTACGGCGCGACCTCGCTGGACGACCTGGCGCGCGACCTCGGGGTCCGCAAGCAGACGATCCTGTACTGGTACCCGTCCAAGGAGGCACTGCTCGACGCCACGATCGACCGGGTGGCCGCCGAGGTCAGCGTGCGGCTGGAGCGGGCCGTCGCCGGTGCCGGCACCGGGTTCGCCCGGGTCGAGGCCGTCGTCCGGGCCATGTTCCGCCTGGCCGCCCGCCACCCGTCGATGCTGGGGTTCCTCCGGGAGGTGACCCGGCTGGGGCCGCCGGCGTCGACGCGGATGCTCGAGGCGCTGACGCCCCTCATCGACCGGGCCGCCGCCTTCCTGGCGGCCGAGATGGGCGCCGGCCGCATCCGCCGCCACGACCCCCGCCTCATCCTGCTCGCCGCCTACTCGATGGTGACCGGGCTGGCCACCGAGGTCGAGGTGCTGCGGGCGTTCGGCGAGGAGCCGACGCTGGCGTCCCTCGTCCGGCGGCGCAACGAGCTGCTGGCCCTGCTGCGCGACGCGCTGGTGCCCATGGCACCCGCCCTGGCGCGGCCCGCCGCCGTCGGCCCGTGACTTAGGACTCGAGCGGAGAGGTCACGCCGGCGCGTGTCACCGTGCTGCGTTGCCGGTCGGCCGAGCTGTGGAGCTGGTGCTTCCACGCCAGATCCCCACGCGTAGGCCGTGGCGAGCTCCCTATCCGCTCGGCCTCTCAGCGAGGCCGGCATCCACCCCGATGTCGTCGATTGCGTGGCGCACGTCTTGGCCCGGCCGGGGCGGGGGAGGGATGCCACGATGACCGCATGACGGCATCACCACCAGGGGCCGGCAGCGAGGCCGGCAC
>DASSGC010000532.1:0-21126 GCA_035693765.1 Acidimicrobiales bacterium | reverse complement strand
AGGTCGCCCGCGAGGTACCAGTCGGCGACGGTCGCCCAGTCGTCCACCGACTCGGCGCCCAGCCGGCGACCGATCGTCAGCAGCCGCTCGCGGGTGCCCGGGCGGGCCGCCCGCACCCCGGTGATCGGCGCGTGCGCCCGGTGCTCCTCCGTGAGCCCCGCGGCGAGGCAGTCCCGGCGCACCGGGCAGCGCCCGCAGACGCCGAGCAGGTCGGCGGAGCGACCCCGCATGTGCTGGTTGGAGCCGAGCCACCGGCCGGCGGTCACGGCGGGGTCGCCCGCCGGCTCGCGGCAGGCGGCGTCGCGTGCCCAGCGCCAGCCGGTCCCGGCCATGGGGGCGACCACCTCGGCCAGGAACGAGGCGGCGATCTCCCGCCAGGCGTCGGTCTCCGCCTGGATGTCGGCCTCGCGTGCCTCGGCCTCGGCGAGCGCCACGGGTCGGGGGGGTGCGGGGTCGAGCAGGGTCATCGCTGGGCCTCCAGGCGTCGGTTCCTCCGCGCTGATTCGGAGCCGAGGGGGTGGATGGGCGACGAAATCGTCCCGCTGTGTGGCCGGCTGCGGTCGCTTCGGGCCTCCGCCGTGCGAAGCTGAGCACCCGATCTCCCCCGAGCACCCTGGGTCATGCCTGACGCGCGCTCCGCTCGCATCGCAATCGCCACATCGTCCGACTTCCCCGACGGATCGGGCGGCGAGAGCCTGCTCGCCAAGGCGCTCGTCGAGCGCGACGCATCGCCGGAGTGGGTCGTGTGGGACGACCCCGGCGCCGACTGGTCGGCGTTCGATCTCATCGTCATCCGCTGCACCTGGGACTACTGGCGTGCGGTCGACGCCTTCCGGGCGTGGATCCGCGACCCGGCCGTCGCCACCCGCGTCGTCAACCCGCCCAACCTCGTGCTGCCCAACCTGCACAAGGGCTACCTCGCCGACCTCGGCGACCTGGCGGTGCCGACGGTCGTGGTGCCCGCAGGCATGACCGTCGACCTGTCGCGCCTGCGCTGGCCGCAGGTGGTGGTGAAGCCGGCGGTCGGGGCCGGCGGCGTGGGCGCCGTGCGGGACGCCACCCAGGCCGACCTCGATCGCCTGACCCTGGGCGGGTCGGCACCCCGCGACGGGGTCGACGTCGTCGTCCAGCCCTACGTGGCCGACGTCGAGCACCGGGGCGAGACCTCGGTCGTCTGCATCGGGGGCGAGCCGACCCACGCCGTGCACAAGCTGCCGGCCGAGGGGGAGTTCCGCATCCACGAGCACTGGGGCGGCCGGTCGGAGCCGGTCGACCTCTCGCCGGACGACGTCGCCGTGGCCCGCGCCGCGCTCGCCACCCTGCCGTCGGTCCCGGTCTACGGCCGGGTCGACCTGCTCTACGAGCGCGGGCGGCCGCGCGTGGTCGAGCTCGAGCTCGTCGAGCCCTACCTGTGGTTGGAGCTGGCGCCGGAGGTCGCCGACCGGCTGGCCGGCCGCCTGCTCGCCCGCCTCGGCCAGGCCCGCTGACCGGCGCGGCCGCCGGGCGCGACCGTCGTCGGGCGGGCGGCGCGCCGGGCACAGGGCACGGCGTGGGTCGCTGGTACCCTTCGGCCGATGCCGCACCCCTCCGATCCGCGCCTCCTGGTGCTGCACGTGCTGCGGCTCAAGGGCGTGGCCGATGTCCACGTCGTGGCCGAGGCGAGCGGCCTGCCCGCCGCCGACGTGGCCGACCTGCTCGACGGCCTGGCGGATGAGGGCCGCGTCACCGCCTGCACCGGCGCGCTGCGCGGCTGGTCGCTCACCTCCGAGGGGCGGGCCGAGCACGGCCGGCTGGTCGGCTCCGAGGTCGAGGCGGTCGGGGCCCGGGCCACGGTGCGCGGGGCCTACGACCGGTTCCGGGCGCTGAACGCCTCGGTGCTCGACGTGTGCAGCCGCTGGCAGGTGCGCGACGTCGCGGGCCAGCACGTGCTCAACGACCACACGGACCCCGCCTACGACGCCCGGGTGGTCGCCGATCTGGCCGCCGTCCAGGCGGCGGCCGAGCCGCTGCTCGGCGATCTGGCCGGCGCCCTCGATCGCTACCGGGGGTACGGGCCCCAGCTCCGCCACGCGGTGGCGCGGGTCGCGGGCGGCGACGCCGCCTGGTTCACCAAGCCCCTCGTGCCGAGCTACCACACCGTCTGGTTCGAGCTGCACGAAGACCTGCTCACGACCCTCGGGCTCGAACGCTCGGCCGAGGCCGAGTCCGCCGCCGAGGCCGAGTCCGCCACGTGAGCCCCACCACCGCACCACAGGAGCGCCGTCCATGGGCATAGCTCGCTTCGGCAAGGTCGTCTCGGCCATGGTCACGCCGTTCGACGACGACGGAGACCTCGACCTCGACGGCGCCGTCACCCTGGCCCGCTGGCTCGTGGCCCAGGGCAACGACGGGTTGGTCGTCGCCGGGACCACGGGCGAGGCGCCGACGCTGACCGACGACGAGAAGGTCGAGCTGTGGCGGGCCGTGCGGGGCGCGGTCGACGTCCCCGTCCTGGCCGGCACCGGCAGCAACGACACCCGCCACACCATCGGCCTGTCCGAGCGCGCCGCGGCGATCGGCGTCGACGGCCTGCTGCTCGTGTCGCCGTACTACAACCGGCCGCCCCAGGCCGGCATCGAGGCGCACTTCCGTGCCGTCGCAGCCGCCACCGACCTGCCGATCATGATGTACGACGTCCCCGTCCGCACCGGCCGCGCGATGTCGGTCGACACCATCCTGCGCCTCGCGCACGAGGTGCCGACGATCGTCAGCCTCAAGGACGCCCGCGGCAACCCGCACGAGGCCGCCGAGATCGTCGCCGGCGCACCGGCCGACTTCGACCTCTACTCGGGCGACACCGGGTTCACGCTGCCGCTCCTCGCGGTGGGCGCGGTCGGCGTGGTGGGCGTGTGCACCCACTGGTCCGGCCGGCTGCACGCCGAGATGATCGCGGCCCACGAGAAGGGCGACCTGCAGACCGCCCGCGACATCAACGCCCGGCTGCTGCCGTCGTTCGGCGTCGAGTCCGGCCCGACCTGGGTGCAGACCTCGGCGGTGAAGGCGGCGATGGCCATCCTCGGGCAGCCGGCCGGGCCCGTCCGCCTGCCGTTGCCGCCGCTCGACGACGCCGTCCGGTCCGCCGTGGCGGGGGTCCTCGACGGGCTGGGACTCACCCGTGCCTGAGCCCGTCCGCATCACCTTCCTCGGCGGGCTGGGCGAGATCGGCCGCAACTGCGCGTGCATCGAGATCAACGGGCGCATCCTGCTGCTCGACGTGGGGCTCATGTTCCCCGAGCTCGACATGCTCGGCGTCGACCTGGTGCTGCCCGACTTCACCTACCTGCGCGAGAACGCCGACCGGGTCGACGGGGCGATCATCACCCACGGTCACGAGGACCACATGGGGGGCCTCAGCTACCTGCTGCGGGAGATGTCGTTCCCCATCTACGGGTCGGCCCTCTCGCTCGGCCTGGCCCGCAACCGCATCGACGAGGCGGGCCTGCTCGGCGCCACCGAGCTGATCCCGGTCCGCGACGGCGAGCGCCGCCGCATCGGGCCCTGCGACGTGGAGTTCATCCCGGTCACCCACTCGGTGCCCCACGGGTTCGCCACGGCCTTCCACACCCCGCAGGGCACGATCCTGCACTCGGGCGACTTCAAGCTCGACCTCACCCCGGTCGACGGGCGCCTGACCGACCTCGGCCGCATCGGGGCGCTGGCCTCGGGCGACGGCATCCGCCTGCTGCTCAGCGACTCGACCAACGCCGACGAGCCCGGCCACTCCCGCAGCGAGCGGTCGGTCGGCAAGGTGCTCTACCAGCTCTTCCACGAGAACGAGGGCCGGCGCATCGTCATCGCCTGCTTCGCCAGCCACATCCACCGGGTGCAGCAGATCGCCGACGCCGCGGTCGCCTTCCGGCGCAAGGTGGCGACGCTCGGCCTGTCGATGAAGAAGAACGTGCGCCTGGCCCGCGACATGGGTCTGCTCCACATCCCCGACGGTGCGCTGGTCGACATCGACGACGTCCGCGACCTGCCGCCCGGCCAGGTGTGCGTGATCTCGACCGGCAGCCAGGGCGAGCCCATGTCGGCGCTCACGCTCATGGCCCAGCGCAACAACCGCTGGCTGGAGATCGACGCCGACGACACGGTCATCCTCTCGTCGCATCCGATCCCGGGCAACGAGATGAACGTGTCGAAGGTGATCGACGGCCTGGTGCGGCTGGGCGCCGAGGTCGTCCACTCGGGCCTGTCCGACGTGCACGCCTCGGGCCACGCCAAGCAGGAGGAGCTCAAGACCCTCCTGTCGATCGTGCGGCCCGACTGGTTCGTGCCCGTGCACGGCGAGTTCCGCCACATGGTGGCCCACGCCAAGCTGGCGCGATCGATGGGGGCCGTGGACGACGACCACGTGCTCGTGTGCACCGATGGCGACCAGCTCGTGCTCGACGACCGCGGCATGCGGGTCGACCGGCAGGTGCCGGCCGGCTACCTCTACGTCGACGGCATCATCGGCGACGTCGGCCATGGTGTGCTGCGTGACCGCCGGGTGCTGGCGGAGGAGGGCGTGGTGGTGGTGGTCGTCACGGTCGACAGCAACACCGGGGCGATCCTCACGGGACCCGAGGTGATCACCCGCGGGTGGGTCTACGCCCCGGAGGCCGAGCCGCTCATCGCCGAGTGCGCCGACGAGGTGCGCCAGGCGGTGAAGGAGTCGTTCGCCAAGGGCGGTGCGGACATCGACGCGCTGCAGAAGGTGGTGCGCCGGGCGGCCGGGCGCTTCGTCAACGAGTCGACCAAGCGCCGGCCGATGATCGTGCCGGTGGTGATGGAGGCGTGACCCGGGCCCGTGCCTGAGCTGCCCGAGGTCGAGACGATCCGCCGCCAGCTCGAACCCCTGGTCGTCGGCCGGCGGCTGGGGGAGGCGTGGGCCTTCCCCCACCCCAAGTTCACCCCGGCGTTGCAGGTGCCCGGCGCGCTCGTCGAGCGGGTGGCGCGCCGGGGCAAGTACCTGCTGATCGGCCTCGACGACGACCGCGAGCTGGTCGTCCACCTGGGCATGACCGGGTCGCTGCGGGTCCGCCCCGCCGGCGACACGGGCGATGCCTACGTGCGGGCCTGGTGGGCGCTGAGCGCCCGCGAGGGCGAGCGCGGCCGCCCGGGCGAGGTGCTCGAGTACCGCGACGTCCGCCGGTTCGGCCGCCTGGCGGTGGCGGAGGGCGGGGTGTACGCGGGCACGCTGGCGGTGCAGGGCCCCGACGCGCTCGACCCGACGTTCGGTCCCGACGACCTGTGGCGGGCGCTGCGCCGCAGCCACCGGGCGGTCAAGACCCAGCTCCTCAGCCAGCGGCCGCTGGCCGGGGTGGGCAACATCTATGCCGACGAGGCGCTGTGGCGGGCCCGCATCCACCCGGCGCGCCGCACGGTCACCCGGGCGCAGGCGACCGCGCTGCTGGCTGCGCTGCGCGACGTGCTGACGAGCAGCGTCCGGTACGGCGGCACGACCCTGTCGGACTACCGGACCGTCGACGGTTCCCCGGGCCGCAACCAGCAGCGGCTCGACGTCTACGGCCAGGCGGGGTTGCCGTGCCCCCGCTGCGGGACGCCGCTGCGGTCGATGGTGCTCGACGCCCGCACCTCGACGTTCTGCCCGTCCTGTCAGGGGCGGGCGACGACCAGGCGGGCGGGCGCCCACCAGTAGTCGACGAGCGGGACGACGTCGTCGACGGTGTAGCCCGCGGCCGTGAGGTCGGCGACCCAGCGGTCGATCGGCTGCTCCCAGGTGACGCGCGGGCGGTCGGGCGCGAACTGGGCGGTGAGCACCGGGAGCAGGAACCCCGGCCCGACCGGGCTGCCGTCCGGGTACTCCGCCAGACCTCGCTCGTAGCGGTCGGCGGCGTAGGCCGCGTGCTCGGGGCTGCGGTCGGCGAAGCCCGGCACGTCGAACTCGGCGAGCGCCAGGCCGTCGACCCGGGAGCGCAGCGCCACCAGCGCGTCGCCCCGCGCCGCGGGGGCCACGGCATGGAGGGCGAAGGTGGACTGGGCGTAGCCGACCGGCCCCGCCGGTCCGGCGAGGTAGCCGGCGAGCGTGGTGGCGTGGGCCTCGACCGTGACCGGCCGGCCGGCCAGCCGCGCCACCGCCTCGGCCAGCAGCGGGGCCGAGGGCTCGACCAGGTCGACCCGCCGGCAGGTGGCGGGCCGCGCCCCGGCGGTGACCCGGCCGTCGCCGCAGCCGATGTCGGTCACTGCGGTCGTGCGCCGCCCCGCGTGGAGGGCCCGCAGCGCGGTGGTGGTCGTGGCGTACAGCGCCAGGTTGCCGCCCCCCGAGATGAACTCCTGGAACGCCGACGGCTCGTCGTACACGGTGCCCGCCGCGGCCCGGGCGAGGTGGTCGGCCAGGGCGCGGGGGAGCCGTGCCCCCGGCGCGCGGGCGGCGGCCTGCCGGGCCAGCCCGGCGGCCCCGGCGGCGTCGCCCGCGGCGAGTGCCAGCAGGGCCTCGGCTGCGCTCATCCCGCCCGCACGACCGGCCGTGGTCAGAGGATGGTCGTGCCGCGGAGGCGGGCCCAGTCGACGGTCGCCATCTCGGGGTTGTCCGGCAGGTAGGCGACCGGCAGCGTCGCGCCCGGCGTCAGGTGGCGGCTCTTGCCGTCGGGCACCCGCATGAGCGCCGTCTGGTGGAGGTGCTGCCCGCCCGGGCCGGTGTACGAGAACGTGATGTGCATCACCGGGTCGTCGGCCTCGTGCGCCGGGAGGCCCTGCGCTACCTGGCCGGCCGTCATGCCGGTGGGGGCGGCCTGCTCCAGGCGACCCTCGCTGGCCACGCCGCGGGCCACGATGTCGGCCGCGCTCACGGGGACGACCCGGGGCCCGGCGCCCGGCATGGCCGCCGCACCGATGCCCCCGGGCATCCCTGCCGCACCGATGCCCCCCGGGATGGCCGCCGCGCCCGCGCCCGCCGGCAGGTGTGCGCCCGCGCCGCCCCAGGCCCCCGCCGCGACGAGGCCGGTGCCGTCGGGGTCGATCACGACCCTGGCGGGGTCGGCGGGGTCGACCTTGACCCCGACGAGCATCCCCGGCTGGATGGCGCCCCACTGGGTCCGGCCCTGGGCCACGTGGCGGACCTTGGCCTCGTACGGCGGGCGGCCCGGCACGGTGACGAGCAGCCCGAGCTCGACCACCAGGCTGTGCCCGTTGATGATCGTGCCGGTGTCGCGGGTGGACAGCACCTGCGCGGACCCCGGCACGCCGTCGCGCAGCTGCTGCGTGGTGTCGAGGCCGCCCAGGTAGCGGGCGACCAGCACGAACACCACGCCCACGAATCCCAGCGTGGCGGCCATGATCCCGACGCCCAGCGCCGCCTCCGAGTCGGCGGTGGCCGCCCAGGCCCCGCCCGCGAGCCCGGCCACCAACATGGCCACGCCGGCCACCGCCATCACGACCTTCGTCGTCCGCACGACGACTCCTTCCGCCCGCCCTGCCGCGTCGCGGTGGGCACCTGTCCGCAGCCCGGAACCGTACCGGACGGCGGCGCCCTGTCCGCTCGCCCGCCAGGCGCTTCTCTCCGGGCCGGCTAGGCCGGGCGGATGGGGCGCTCGCCATGGCCTACGCGTGGCGATTTGGCGTGGAAGCCCAGTTCGACAGCTCGGCCGACCGGGAACGCAGCACGGTGACACGCGCCGGCGTGACCTGGCCGCGCACTCTCTAGGCCGGGCGGCGGTGGACCTGGCGGGCGCCGGCCTGGTCGCGGGCCAGCACGATCATCTGGTCGATGTTGACGTGACCGGGCCGGTCGGCCACCCAGCGGATGCACTCGGCGACGTCCTCCGCCGTGAGCGGTGTCACCCCGGCGTAGACGGCCGCGGCCCGCTCGGCGTCG
Source organism: Acidimicrobiales bacterium (assembly GCA_035693765.1). Taxonomy (GTDB): domain Bacteria; phylum Actinomycetota; class Acidimicrobiia; order Acidimicrobiales; family VFJN01; genus ZC4RG19. Next base: position 13,271 of record DASSGC010000532.1, on the reverse strand, counting down.
CCTCCGAAGCGCACCAGGCTGAACTCGGTCTCCACCATGCCGGGGTCGATCTCGCAGACCCGCACCGGGCGGCCGAGCAGCTCCTGGCGGAGGACGGACATGACGGCCCGGACGGCGAACTTCGCCGCGTTGTAACCGCCGCCCCCGGGATACGGCTCGTGCCCCGCGATCGACCCGATGGTGATCACCTGGCCGTCGCCGCTGGCCTCCAGCGCCCCGAGCAGTCCCCGGGTGGTGCGGACGGTCCCGAGCACGTTGGTCTCGAACATGGCCCGCCACTGGGCCTCGTCCGCGTCGGCCACGGTGGCCATCCCCAGCGCCCCGCCGGCGCAGTTGACCAGCAGCCGGCATGCCGGGACGGTGGCGACGAAGGCGTCCACCGACGCGGGGTCGGTGACGTCGAGCGGATGGGCCCGGCAGCCGATCTCCGCCGCCAGGGCGTCGAGCCGGTCGAGCCGCCGGGCGCCGGCGACCACGTCCCAGCCGTCCGCCGCGAGGGCCCGGGCGGCGGCGGCGCCGATGCCGGAGCTCGCCCCGGTCACGACGGCGGTCCCCTTCACGGTCGCATGCTGCATCCGCGCACGGTAGCGGTACGGTTCCCGACCGGGCTGCCCGCGGGCGGCGGTCGGGGCCGCGGCTCGCACGCACCCGCCGACCCGGTGGCCGTGTGGCTGGTGTGGTGACTGGTAGCGTTGTGGCCATTGTGACGACGCGTCAGGGTTCCAGCCGCTCCTCGTCGCGGGGTCGCTCGGGCGGCTCGTCCCGCTCGTCGACCCGGGGCCGGTCGACCACCCGCGCCGCCCGGCGGTCCGGCGGCGGCCGCGCCGACGCCAGCAAGAAGACCACCCGGCGTGACACCGTCGTGCGCGGGCCGTCGCTCACGTCCCGGGCCGTCCGCTCCTCGTCCCGGGTGCTCGGGCGCCACGCCGACGACGTCACGGGCCTGCTGCTGGTGGCCGCCGGCCTGGTGTGCGGCCTCGGCGTGTACGCCGGGGGCGGCGGCCCCGTCGGCCGGGGCGCCGCGGACGTGGCCGCCACGCTGCTCGGCCACCTCCACTACGCGCTGCCGCCGGTGCTGGTCGTGGCCGGGGGCGCGCTCGTCCTCCGGCGCACCCCGACCGCTCCCGACACGGCCGATGCCGAGGCACCCTCGACGGGCGCCCACGTCGGGGTCGGCGCGACGCTCCTCGCCCTGGCGGCCGCCGGCATCCTCCACCTGATCGGCGGCAGCCCCGACGTCACCGGGCCCGACCGCGAGCTGCGCGAGGCGGGCGGCTGGCTCGGCGCCGCCGTCGGCACCCCCCTGCAGAACCTGCTCGGCACCGGGGGCTCCGCCGCGTTCCTGTCGCTGGTGGGCGTGATCGGCCTGGTGGTGCTCACCCGCACCCGCCTGCGCGACGCGGCCGATCGCACGGTGGCGGGCGTGGCCCCCCTGACGGCGACGCTCAACCAGCGGCTGGCGACCCTGTTCCGGCTGCCCTACGACGACGACACCGTGGTGGCCGACGCCATCGACCCGGCGCTCGTGCCCGACGACGACACCCTGGTCGAGCCGCCCGACGACGATCCGGGGGACGGCCCGGGCGAGTCCGACCCCACGGTCGCCGAGAAGCCCCGGCGGCGCCGGCTGCCCAAGTTCGTGGCGCCGGAGCCCGTCGACGGCGAGGGCGAGGTCGAGGTCGAACAGCTCGAGATCGCGCTCGGCCCGGCCGGCAAGGCCTCGCCCTGGAAGCTGCCGCCCCTGACCCTGCTCGAACGCTCGGGCAGCCAGCAGGTCGACCGCAAGGCCATCGAGGACACCGGCCGGACCCTGGAGAAGGCGCTCGCCGACCACGGCGTCGAGACCCGCCTGGTCGGCATGGTCGTCGGCCCCACGGTCAGCCGCTACGAGCTCGAGCTCGGCCCGGGGGTCAAGGTCAACCGGGTCACCAGCCTGCACAAGGACATCGCCTACGCGATGGCGACGCCCGACGTCCGCATCCTCGCCCCCATCCCCGGCAAGCAGGCGATCGGTGTCGAGGTGCCCAACGCCCGCCGCCAGATCGTCGCACTCGGCGACATCCTCGTGAGCGAGGACGCCCGGCGGGCGACCCACCCCCTCGAGGTGGCCATCGGGCGCGACATCAACGGCCGGTCGATCATGATGAACCTGGCCTCGATGCCGCACGTGCTGATCGCCGGCGCCACCGGTGCCGGCAAGTCGAGCTGCCTCAACTCGCTGCTCACGTCGGTCCTCATGCGATCGACGCCCGACCAGGTGCGGATGATCCTCGTCGACCCCAAGCGCGTCGAGATGGGCCAGTACGACCGGTTGCCCCACCTGCTCACGCAGGTCGTCACCAACCCCAAGAAGGCGGCCAACGCCCTGGCCTGGGCGGTCAAGGAGATGGAGCGGCGCTACGACCTGCTGGCCGAGGTCGGGTTCCGGGACATCACGGGCTACAACGCCGCCGTCGACAAGGGCGACCTCGACGGCGACGGGCGGGCCGTCGTCCATGGCTACGTGGACGACGACAGCGACGGCGAGAGCGACGCGGCCGAGAGCGGCCGCCAGTACCCGCGGCTGCCGTTCATCCTCGTCGTGATCGACGAGCTGGCCGACCTCATGATGGTGGCGGCCCGCGACGTCGAGGAGTCGATCGCACGCCTGGCCCAGATGGCCCGGGCCGTCGGCATCCACCTGGTCATCGCGACGCAGCGGCCGTCGGTCAACGTCATCACGGGCCTCATCAAGGCCAACGTGCCCGCCCGGATCGCCTTCGCGGTGTCGTCGGTGACCGACAGCCGGGTCATCCTCGACCAGGGCGGCGCGGAGCGCCTGGTGGGCAAGGGCGACATGCTCGTGCTCGACGGCGGCTCCTCGGTCGCCCGCCGCATCCAGGGCGCCTGGGTGACCGAGGACGAGGTCCGCAGGGTCGCGTCGGTGTGGAAGCGCCAGGCGCCCGAGGTGCGCTTCGACGACTCGGTGCAGGGCAGCGACGACGGCCCCGCCGGATCGTCGGGCTCCGGCGGCGGGGCCGGAGGCGACGACGACGACGATCTGCTGTGGCAGGCCATGGAGCTCGTCGTCCGCAGCCAGCTGGGGTCGACGTCGATGCTGCAGCGCAAGCTCCGGGTGGGCTTCGCCCGGGCCGGCCGGCTGATGGACCTGCTGGAGCAGCGGGGCGTGGTGGGCCCGTCGGAGGGGTCGAAGGCCCGGGCGGTGCTGATGACCGTCGACGAGCTCGAGGAGCTGACCGGCGGCGGGGACTGAGATGAGAGGCCGAGCGGGCAGGGCGCTCGCCACGGCCTACGCGTGGCGATCTGGCAGGGAAGCACCAGCTCGACAGCTCGGCCGACCGGGAGTGCAGCACGGTGACCGGCAGCGACGTGACCCGTCCGCGCACTCTCTGAGGCCGGATCGCGGCCGCGCGGCCTGAGGGAAAGCTGAACGGGGCACCGGTCCGCGCGTCCTAGCGTGGGCCGGATGGAACTCACGGCGGATACCCCCCAGCCGGACGACGGTCAGGCCGACGTCGCACCACCTCCGGCCGCCCGCGCGGTCGGCGCCACCAAGACGTACGGATCGGGCCACACGGCGGTCGTCGCCCTCGACGACGTGTCCGTGGCCATGCCCCGCGGCCACTACACGGCGGTGATGGGCCCCTCGGGCTCGGGCAAGTCGACGCTCATGCACTGCATGGCCGGCCTCGACTCGCTCACCTCCGGCCAGGTGTTCGTCGGCGAGCAGGACCTCGGCCGCCTGTCCGAGGACCAGCTCACGCTGCTGCGGCGCGACCGCATCGGCTTCGTGTTCCAGGCGTACAACCTGGTGCCGACCCTCACCGCGTACGAGAACATCACGCTCCCGCTCACCCTCGGCGGCCGCAAGCCCGACAAGGACTGGGTCGACACCGTCATCGCCACCACCGGGCTGGGCGACCGGCTCGACCACCGGCCGAGCGAGCTGTCCGGCGGCCAGCAGCAGCGGGTGGCGGTGGCCCGCGCCCTCTCCGGCCGGCCCGAGATCATCTTCGCCGACGAGCCGACCGGCAACCTCGATTCCCGCAGCGGTGCCGAGATCCTCGCCTTCCTGGCGCGCGCCGTGGCCGACATGGGCCAGACCATCGTGATGGTGACCCACGACCCGGTGGCCGCCGGCTACGCCGGCACCGCGCTGTTCCTCGCCGACGGCCGCATCGTCGACGAGATGGACGACCCCACCGCCGAGCGGGTGCTCGACCGGCTCAAGCGGTTCGGGGACTGACGGCATGGTCAAGGTCGCCCTCCGGGGCCTGCTGGCGCACAAGTCGCGCCTGTTCACGACCTTCCTGGCCGTGGCCTCCGGCGTCGCGTTCATCGCGGGCGTGCTCGTGCTCACCGACACGATGAACCGGGCGTTCGACGACCTGTTCGCCGACGTCTACCGCGACACCGACGCCGTCGTGCGGTCGAGCGAGTCGATCGCCAGCGACTTCGGCGGCGACGTCCGGGGCACCCTCGACGCCGCCCTGCTCGACGAGGTCCGCGCCGTCGACGGGGTGGCCGCCGCCGACGGCAGCGTCGACGGCTTCGCCCGCATCATCGACGCGGACGGCGACCCGGTCGGCGATCCGGCCATGGGCGCCCCGACGCTCGGCGGCAACTGGACCGACATCGACGCCCTCAACCCCTTCGTCCTCAGCGACGGCGAGCCGCCGAGCGCCGACGACGAGATCGTCATCGACCGGGCCAGCGCCGACAAGACCGACTACGAGGTCGGCGACACGGTGCGGGTCCAGACCCAGACGGGCGTGGGCGAGTACACCCTGGCCGGCATCGCGCGCTTCGGCACGGCCGACAGCCCCGGCGGGTCGTCGTTCGTGCTGTGGACGATCGACGAGGCACAGAAGGTCATCGGCCAACCGGGGCGTTACTCCTCGATCGGCGTCGAGGCCGAGCCGGGGGTGTCGCAGGACGCGGTCCGCGACGCCGTGCAGGAGGCGCTCACCGGCGGCGGGGTCGCGGACGTCGAGGTGGTCACCGGCGCCGAGATCACCGAGGAGTCGCAGAGCGACATCAAGGAGGCGCTGTCGTTCGTCACCCGCTTCTTCCTCGTGTTCGCCCTGATCGCGCTGTTCGTGGGCTCGTTCGTGATCTACAACTCGTTCTCGATCATCGTGGCCCAGCGCACCCGCGAGGTGGCGCTGCTCCGGGCCATCGGCGCCCGTCGCCGCCAGGTCCGCCGGGCCGTGGCCGTCGAGGCCGTGGTGATCGGCCTCCTGGGCGCCGCGATCGGGTTCGTGCTGGGGCTCGGGGTGGCCGTGCTGCTGGCCAAGGTCCTCCAGGTGCCCGAGGGCACGCTGGCGATCATGCCCATGGCGGTCGCCGTGTCCGTCGTCGCGGGGGTGATCGTGACCGTCGGCTCGGCGATCATCCCCGCATGGCGCGCCAGCCGGGTGCCGCCCCTGGCGGCGATGCGCGAGGCCGCCGTCGACACCGCCGGTCGCTCGAAGGTCCGCATGGTGGCCGGGCTCGTCACGGCGGCCCTGGCCCTGGTGGCGTTGACCGCCGGCGCGTTCGGCTCGCAGATCGGCACCGTGGGCCTCGGGGTCCTCCTGCTGTTCGTGGGCATCATCCTGCTGAGCCCGGGCCTGGCGCGGCCGGTGAGCCGGGCCCTCGGCACCCCCGTCGAGCGGCTCCGGGGCGTCGCCGGGCGCCTGGCCCGCGAGAACGCCGGGCGCAATCCCAAGCGCACGTCGTCGACCGCGCAGGCGCTCATGATCGGCGTCGGCCTGGTGACGTTCCTGCTGGTGCTCAACAGCTCGATCCGGGCCTCGTTCGACAAGGCCCTCGAGGAGGGGTTCCGGGGCGACTTCGTCGTCGACTCCGGCACGTTCGGCATGCTCGGCATGCCGCCCGAGGTGGGGGAGCAGATCCGCGAGCTGCCCGACGTCGACATCGTGGCGCCCATCCGCTTCTCGCCGGCGTTCGTCGACGGCGAGGAGGACGCGGCCGTCGGCACCGACCCCGGCATCTTCGAGCTGCTCGACCTCGACGTGGTGGAGGGCACCGCGGCGCTGGCGCCCGGCGAGGTGGTGGTGAGCGAGGGCACGGCCGACAGCGAGGGCCTGGCCATCGGCGACCCGGTCGCCATCGACTTCCTCGACGACAAGCGGCCCGAGGGAGCGGCCCGAGAGGCGACGGTCGCGGGCATCTACGACGCCGGGCCGACCGGCGGCATCGGCTCCTACGTGATCGGCCTCGACGACTTCACGGCGGCCGTGCCGACGGCCACGGACGCCCAGGTGTTCGTCCAGCTCGCCGACGGCGTGTCGGTGGCCGAGGCGGAACCGGCGATCGAGGACGTCATCGATCCCTTCAGCACGGTCGAGGTGCAGAGCGTCGAGGAGTACAAGGAGGCGGTCGGCAGCCAGCTCGACGTGTTCCTCGCGCTCGTCAGCGGCCTCCTGGCCCTCGCCGTGTTCATCGCCATCCTCGGCATCGCCAACACCATCACCCTCTCGGTGCTGGAGCGCACCCGCGAGCTGGGTCTGCTCCGGGCGGTGGGGATGCGGCGCCGCCAGCTCCGCGCGTCGATCCGGTGGGAGTCGGCCATCATCTCGCTGTTCGGCACGGTGCTCGGGTTGGCCTTCGGCCTGATCGGCGGCTGGGCCATCATCCGGTCGCAGCGGTCGGAGGGCTTCCAGGTGTTCGAGGTGCCGTTCGTCACCCTGGTCTTCCTGGCAGCACTGGCCGTGGTCGTCGGGCTGGGTGCCGCGCTCATGCCCGCCTGGCGGGCGGGGCGGATGGACGTGCTCGACGCCATCAACACGGAGTGAGGATCGTTACGACCTCGCGACGCTTGCGTGCGGGGATGGCCGCTCAACGTAGGATCGTGCCGTGGAAACCGGGGTCGTCAGCTCGCTTCCCGACCTGGTGGCGCGGGCCCGCGACGGCGACGAGCAGGCCTGGGGCGACCTCGTGCGGCGCTACCTCGCCATGGTGCAGGCGATCTGCCGGGGCTACCGCCTCAGCGGCGACGACGCGGCCGACGTCAACCAGGTCGTGTGGCTGCGGTTGGTCGAGCATCTGGTCCGCATCCGCAACGCGGACGCGGTCGGCGGGTGGATCGCGGCCACCACGCGCAACGAGTGCCGCCGCGTGCTGCGGGTGTCGGGCCGGACGGTGCCGGTCGGCGACGACAGCGACCTCGACCGGCTCGACGAGGTCGACGGCCACGATCCGGGGATCGACACGGGCCTGCTCGTGTACGAGCGCGACCGGGTGCTCTCGTCGGCGTTCGGGTGCCTCGACGACCGGTGCCAGCAGCTCCTGCGGTTGCTCATGGCCGATCCCCGGCCGAGCTACGACGAGATCGCAGCGGCGCTCGACATGCCGGTCGGCAGCATCGGGCCCACCCGCGGCCGATGCCTCGATCATCTGCGGCGGCTCCTAGGCTGACGCGGGACCGGTGCCGCGCCGTCGCATCAGGCGGCCGGCACGAGGATCTGGAGTACTTGCTGGGAACGCTGGGAGCTCGGGAGGGCACGACCCACATGACGGTCACCGCGAGGACCCAACCGGGCGATGACGCGCTCCTCTCCGAGCTGCGCCGGGTCGCGGCCGCGGCCGACCCGGTGCCCGGCGACTGGTTCGACGCCGCGGCGGCGGCCTTCACCTGGTCGACGATCGACGCGCCGGCGGCCACGCTCGCCTACGACACGGTGGTGGGCCGCGATCGCCGGCTGGGCTGCACGCAGCTCGTCGGGCTGCTGCTGCGCGAGATGCGCTGGGACGCCGGCCCGCACGCGGTGGAGCTGACGGTCGACGTGGCCGCCGACAAGGTGCGTGTGCTGGGCCGGCTGTGCCCGGCGGCGGCATCGAAGGTCACGGTCCTGTGGCCCGAGGGCCGGCGGTCGATGTGCGCCGGCGAGACCGGCGAGTTCCAGTTCGACGAGATGCCGCGCCGCCCGTTCTGTGTCGTGGTCGACGGCGGCGCCCCGCTGAAGACGGGGTGGATCCTGACCTGAGGCGGTCGCCCGGTCGGCGCCGGGATGGCGGGGTCGCTGGTGCCGACAAGTAGCCTGCCTGCGATGTCCCGCTCCTTCTGGATCGAGACGCTCGGCTGCCCGAAGAACCAGGTCGACTCGGACAAGCTGACAGGCACGATGCTCGCGGACGGGCTCGTCGCCGCCGCCGCGCCCGACGGGGCCGACCTGGTGGTGGTCAACACGTGTGCCTTCATCGAGGAAGCGCGGCAGGAGTCGATCGAGGTGATCCTCGACCTGGCCGACCGCAAGCCCGAGGGTGCCGACCTCGTCGTGACCGGCTGCCTGGCCGAACGCTACGGCGCGGAGCTGGCCGAGGCGCTGCCGGAGGCCCGCGCCGTCGCCGGGTTCGGCGTGCCGGTCACGCTCGGCCCCACGCGGCGGTCCGCCGCGCCGGCGCTCGACCTCCTGAACCTGCCGCGCCCGCCGGCATCGGCCCCGTGGGCGTACGTCAAGGTGGCCGAGGGGTGCGACCGGGCCTGCGGCTTCTGCGCCATCCCGTCGTTCCGCGGCAAGCAGCGCAGCCGCACGCTCGCGGCGGTGGTCGAGGAGGTCGACGTCCTCGCCGCCGGTGGCGTCCGCGAGATCGTCCTCGTGGCCCAGGACCTGGCCGCCTACGGCCGCGACCAGGGCCGCGGCGACCGGCGGATCGTCCCGCTGGTCGAGATGCTGGCGGCGCGGGTCGACCGGGTCCGCCTGCTCTACCTCTATCCCTCCGACCTGACCGACGGTCTCGTCGAGGTCATCTGCGCCACCGGGGTGCCCTACTTCGACCTCTCGCTCCAGCACAGCTCGGGTCCCCTGCTGCGGCGGATGCGGCGATGGGGCGACGGTGACCGGTTCCTCCGCCGCATCGACCAGATCCGGTCGCGGCAGCCCGACGCCGCGTTCCGGTCGAGCTTCATCGTCGGCTACCCGGGCGAGACCGAGGACGACCACGACGACCTGCTGCGCTTCGTGGCGACCGCGGATCTCGACTGGGTCGGGTTCTTCGCCTACAGCCCGGAGGAGGGCACCTACGCCGCCGGGCTCGACGGCCAGGTCGACCGCGGGCTGGTGGCCGAGCGGCTGTCCGAGCTGCGGGAGCTCCAGGACGGCATCACCGCCCGCCACCGCGACGCGCTCATCGGCTCGGTCGTCGAGGTCCTGGTGGACGAGCCCGGCGTCGCCCGGAGCCACCGCGAGGCCCCGGAGATCGACGGCATCGTCGCCGTCCCCGACGACCTCCCCGTGGGCGAGATCGTCAAGGTCCACGTCGACGGGGCCGCCGGCCCCGACCTCGAAGCCTCCCGGGTGTGAGCGTGGGCCGCCGTGCAGACCGTCGGCCCCGCCGGGCACCGGCCGGTGCCCGCAGGATCGTCGCCGCGGCGACGCGCCCCTAGGCCGGTCGCCCATGGCGTCCTCGTTCGGTCCCTCCGCCCTGGCCACGCCGGCCAACGCGGTGACGATCGCCCGGCTGGTCGTGGCGCCGGCACTGTGCGCGCTGATCGTCGCCGCGGGCGCGTCCTACCCGGTGCTGGCCCTGTGGATCGTGCTCGCGGCCACCGACGGCCTCGACGGCTGGTTGGCCCGGCGCATGGGGACGACGCGGTCGGGCGCCTTCCTCGACCCGCTGGCCGACAAGGCGCTCGTGCTCGGGGCCATGTGGTCGGTGGTGGCCATCGACACGTTCTGGTGGGTGCCGGTGGCGCTGATCACGCTGCGCGAGCTGGCGATCTCCGGCTTCCGGTCGTACTGGGGACGTCGCGGCCTGGCCGTGCCGGCGACGTTCTGGGCCAAGGTCAAGACGGTCGTGCAGGCGGTGGCCGTCGGCCTGGCCCTGCTGCCGCCCGTGGCCGACAGCCAGCCCTGGCTGGCGGAGACGGCCCTGTGGCTGGCGGTCGGGCTCACCCTCGCCAGCGGCGCGCAGTACGTGTGGGAGGGCAGCCGGGCGACGGCGTCCGGCGGCGTGCGCGTCTGAGCCCGGAGTCGTTCGTTCGTCGACCCGCCGAAGGAGTGGGACCTGATGCGTTGTGAAGTCGTCGCCGTGGGCACCGAGCTGCTGCTCGGGCAGATCGTCGACACCAACTCGGCCTGGCTGGGTGAGCAGCTCGCACTGACGGGCATCGACCGCACGCACGGCCAGGTCGTGGGCGACAACCTCGACCGGATCGTCGAGGCGTTGCGCCTCGCGCTCGACCGGTCCGACGCCGTGATCGTGTGCGGGGGGCTGGGGCCGACGCAGGACGACATCACCCGCGACGCCATCGCCGCGGTGATGGGCGTGCCGCTCGTGACCGACGACGACGCGGCCGACCGCATCCTCGAGCGGTTCGCGTCACGGGGTCGGCGGATGCCGGCCAACAACCTGCGCCAGGCCCAGGTCCCCGTGGGTGCGACGGCCATCGCCGACCCCCAGCCGGGCACGGCCCCGGGCCTCATCTGCCCCGTGGGCGACAAGGTCGTCTACGCGGTGCCGGGGGTGCCGTACGAGATGCACGAGATCGTGAGCCGGGTGGTGCTGCCCGACCTGGCCCGCCGGGCGGGGTCGGTGGCCGTCATCCGATCGCGCGTGCTCCGCACCTGGGGCGATAGCGAGTCGGGGCTGGCCGAGCGGTTGCACGACCACATGGCCGAGCTCGACGCCGCCGGGCCGGGTGCGCCCACGCTGGCCTTCCTGGCGAGCGGCATCGAGGGGCTGAAGGTCCGCATCACCGTCAAGGCCGAGGACGACGACACGGCCGCCCGGCTCGTCGACGCCGAGGACAAGATCGTCCGCGACCTGGTCGGCGACATCGTGTTCGGCGTCGACGACGAGACGATGGAGCACGCGGTCGCGCAGCGCCTGCTCGATCGGGGGCTGACCCTGGCGGTGGCCGAGTCGCTGACCGGCGGGCTGGTGGCGTCGCGGCTGGTCAACGTGCCCGGATCCAGCGACTGGTTCCGGGGCGGCGTCGTGTCCTACGCCAGCGAGGTGAAGTTCTCGCTGCTGGGTGTGCCGGAGGGCCCCGTGGTCAGCGCCACCGCCTCGGCCGCCATGGCGGAGGGCGTGCGGCGCCTGCTCGGGGCCGACGTGGGCCTGGGCGTGACCGGGGTCGCCGGTCCCGAGCCGATGGAGGGCGAGCCGCCGGGCACGGTGTTCGTGGCGGCGGTGATCGGCGACGCCGCGCCTGTGACCCGTCGCCTCATGCTGCCGGGTGACCGCGAGCGGGTGCGGCAGTTCGCCTGCATCTCGCTGCTCGACATGCTGCGCCGGCTGCTCTGAGCGTGTGCGCGGATAGGTCACGCCGGCGCGTGCCACCGTGCTGCGCTGCCGGTCGGCCGAGCTGTGGAGCTGGTGCTTCCATGCCAAGTCCCCACGCGTAGGCCGTGGCGAGCGCCCTATCCGCTCGCCTGTGAGGTCAGAGGATCGTGGCGGTGCCCGGCTCGGCCACGGCCACCCAGGTGCGCCCGGGCGTGAGGCGGATGGGCTGGCCCGCGGCGTCGAGGTACTGGGTGGGCGTCTCCAGGGCGGGCTTCACCCAGTGGGCGGTGATGATCTGGCCGCCGGTGAACACCCAGGCGTCGCCCTCGCCCACGGTCTGGGCCTCGCGGATGGGCACGCCGAAGCTGTCGGTCACGTCGCTGTCGGCGTAGGGCGTGAACGAGACGATGAGGTTCTCGGGGGCCACCTGCACGCCCTCGGCGTCGACGTGGGGGGTTCCCGACTGCCAGCGGGCCCAGCCGGTGCCGTTCCAGGCGTAGTCCACCGGGGCCGAACCGGAACCGGTGGCGAACACGATGTTGACGCCGCCGGCCGGCGTCCCGCCCGCGGCCGGCTCGCCCGGGGCCCGGTAGGTGAACAGGGGGGTGGGGACCGTGCCGCCGTAGCCGGCGTTGAACACGTCGACGGTGCTGTTGAGCATCAGGTTGTGGGGCGCCCGCCGGTCGCCGGCCCGGTGGTACTGGTCGCTCGCCGCGCCGTGGCCGACGTCGACGATGCCGGCCTCGCGGATCCGCCCGGCGAAGATGGCGTTGGCCCCCGACCAGGCGAACAGGGGCGTGCCGAGCGGCTTGAACAGCCCGATGTCCGAGGTCCGGGCCGACCGCACGGGTCCCACCGGCATGGCGTCGGTCGAGTGGAACACGGTGAGGAACCGGGTGACGGCGCCCTCCACCCGCTCCTCGTAGACGATGTCGGCCTGGTTGATGCCGATCTGGGGCCGCGAGGCGGGCTCGACGTTGTCGATCTTCACCACCAGCGCGGCCCGGGCGGCCACGGCCGGGTCGGTGACCGGCAGCCCGGTGAGCGGGTAGGTGGGCGGCGGTGGGGGTGGCGGCGGGGTGGTCGGCGGTGCCGTGGTGGTGGTCGAGGTGGTGGTCGTCGGCGCGGCCTCCTCCGACCCGCTGGCGTTGAGGGCGACGATGCCGCCCGCGAGGACGATCACGGCGGCGCCGCCGCCGGCGATCGCCTTGCCCCGCGTGGTCGACAGCAGCGCCGTGAGTCGGTCGAGGACGTTGCGGGGGAAGGGTGTGCCACCGCCCGCGCCTTGGTTGGCCACGGCACAGCGTTGCGCGCCGGGGGACCGCAGCGCCAATTGCCCCTCCTGGGCGAACGGTTGGCCACCGTCCGTGGCGCCGTTTGCTGCGGTCCCCGGGCGCGTGCCGGGCGCTGGTGTCCTTCCAGGGCACTAGGTCGCGGCTGGTCGGCCGTGCCAGCCTGGGCGGATGCGGCTGTTCGTAGCGGTGCACCTACCGGGCGACGTGCTCGACCTGCTGGCGGGCCTGCCGCGGCCCGAGCGCCCGGGCGTCCGGTGGACCACCCGCGCGCAGTGGCATGTCACGCTGCGGTTCCTGGGTGAGGTCGACGCGGCCGCCGTTCCCGCGGTGGCCGCCGCACTCGCTGCCGCGCCGCTCGCACCGGCCACGGCCGTCCTCGGTCCGCAGGTCGCCGCCCTGGGGGCCCGGGTGATCCAGGTGCCGGTGGCGGGGCTGGACGGCCTCGCCGCCTCGGTGGTGGCGGCCACGGCCGGGTACGGGCGCCCGCCGGAGAGCCGGGCCTTCCGTGGCCACGTCACCCTGGCCCGGGTGTCCCGGGGAGGTGTGCGCGGCCTGGTGGGCGAGCCGGTGGCTGCGTCGTTCCCGGTGCCGGCCGTCGATCTCGTGCGCAGCCGGCCGGGTCGGGGCGGGGCGCAGTACGAGACCATCCACGCCCGCCCGCTGGCCTGAACGCGCCTAGGGTCCTTGAACGAACAGGCGTTCGAAACTACAGTCGTGTCGTTCCCGAGTCGTCGTTCCCGGATC
>DASSGC010000531.1:0-4741 GCA_035693765.1 Acidimicrobiales bacterium | reverse complement strand
CGTTGACGCTGCCCTGGGCCAGGCCGCTGACGGTGTCGCCGATGCGGTCGCCGACCGCGCTGACCGCTCCCACGACGACGTTCCCCGGCGGCGTGTCGGGCGAGCGGGGGTGGGGATGGGTCGGCGCCGTCCTGCGGGCCTCGGCCAGGGCGTCGCCGAGGTCGCCCAGCGCGTTGCGCCCCAGCTCGTCGCGGACCCGCGGGAAGAGGTCGTCCTCCTCCTCGCGCACGTGGTGGCGCACGTTCTCGATCAGCACCGTCACCTTCGCGTCGAAGCGCTCGTCCTCGGGCGACATGCGCTCCAGCTCGGACAGCACCCATTTGACGATGTGGTGCTCCTCCAGGCTCTCCAGCGTCACGTCCTCGGTGCCGGGCACCGTGGCCCGCACGACGGGGTAGAAGAGCTGCTCCTCGATGGCGGCGTGCACCGCCAGGGCCTCGATGATGCGGTCGACGACCGCTCGCTTCTCGGCGTAGGCCCGGTCGCCCGCCTTCTCGAAGCGCTGGAAGAGCTGCTCGACGGTCTTGTGGTCGTCCTTCAGGAGGGTGATCGCGTCCATCACCGAGGCCTACCCCCCGGGTGGCGATCCAAACGCGGGCGGTGGTTCGAGGGCGGCCTCGAACACCGCCGCCACATCCGCGGCGTAGGGGCTGGTGGCGTCGAGGCCGAGCTGGAGGATCGACATGAGCAGCGACATCACCATGGCGACGATGCCGTTGGCCATCGTGACCGGGTCGATGTCGCCCCGCACGGTGCCGGCGCGCTGCTCGGCGTCGAGCCGTTCGGCGCACACCTTCCGCAGTTCGGCCAGGGCCGGGATGTCGAGCACGCGGCGGGTGGCGTCCGGCTCGAGCCCGGCGAGCAGTCGCCGGGCCAGGGGGTGGCGCTCGACGGCGCCCAGCAGGGTGCCGAGCAGTGCCTCCTGCCAGTCGGGCATGCCGGGCGACCTGAAGGCCGCCGCCAGCGCCTCGTGGATCGCACCGGCGGCGTCCTCGTCGGCCGCGGCCAGGAACAGCGCTTCCTTGTTGGGGAAGTAGGTGTAGGGGACGGTGCCGCCGACCGCGGCGTCGCGGGCGATGTCGGCCACCGACGTGGGCCGGTAGCCGTCGCGGCCGAAGCGGACGATGGCCGCCGCCAGGATCTCCCGCCGGGTCAGCTCGCCCTTGCTGGGGATGCCGCTGTGGTGGGTGTCGTGCATGGGTGTGCCGCTCGTGGGTGCGCCGCTCGCCGCCATGCTCCCAGGATAGCTAAGAAAACGAGAACTTTGATAAATCGCTCAGATTCGTGTTACGGTCCGGCCATGGCGCAGACCAGCAACGCCGAGCGCACGGTTCCGACACGCCGCATCTCGTTCGAGGCGTCGTTGCGCGACCTGCCCCAGCACTTCGCCGCCGGCGGCGACCTCGTCCTCAGCCACTTCGCGGCCGCGCTCTCCGGCCTGTTCCCCGACGGCGAGGACTTCTTCGTCCGCTCCGTGCGGCACTACCGCGACCGCATCACCGACCCCGACCTCAAGCGCCAGGTCGCCGGCTTCATCGGCCAGGAGGCCGTGCACGGGCGCGAGCACAGGGTGCTCAACGACCGCCTGGCCGAGCTCGGCTACCCCACCAAGCGCCTGGAGCGGTTCACCCGCTGGGGGTTGGAGACCCGCGAGCGGGTGGCGCCGGCCACAGCCAACCTCGCCGCCACCGCCGCCCTGGAGCACTTCACCGCCACGCTCGCCGAGCTGCTCCTCACCAGCGAGGAGACCCGCGACCTGTTCGGCCACGACGAGGTGCGGAACCTCTTCCTGTGGCACGCACTGGAGGAGTCGGAGCACAAGGCCGTCGCCTTCGACGTCTACAAGGCGATCGGGGGCGGGGAGCGCATGCGGGTGTGGACCATGAACGCCCTCCGCTTCGGCCTCGTCGCGCTGCTGGCCGTGCACGTCACGATCTCGGTGCTGTCCGACCGGGCGGCCTACCGGCCGGGCGCGCTGCGTGCCAGTTGGCGCCGCTTCCGCCGGTCGCCGCTGCTGCAGCGGGCCGTCTGGGACCGGCTCCGCGACTACAACCGCCCCGACTTCCACCCGGACGACCACGACACGACCGCACTGGTCGCACAGTGGCGAGCCGAGCTGTTCGGTCAGGACGGCACCCTCAACGACAAGCTGGCCCGCCCGACCAGCCCGGCCGCCTGACGGGAACGAGGCAGCCCCGATGAGCGAACACCTCGACGTCCTGGTCGTCGGCGCCGGGCTGTCCGGCATCGGCGCCGGTCACTACCTCCAGGCCGAGTGCCCGTGGGCGAGCTACGCCATCCTCGAGGCCCGCGACGCCATCGGCGGCACGTGGGACCTGTTCCGCTACCCGGGCATCCGCTCGGACTCCGACATGTTCACGCTGGGCTACTCGTTCCGGCCGTGGGACGACGACCACGCCATCGCGGACGGGCCGTCGATCCTCCGCTACATCCGGGAGACCGCCGCCGAGGAGGGCATCGACCGGCACATCCGGTTCCACCACCGCATCGTCCGGGCCGACTGGTCGACCGGCGAGGGCCGCTGGCACGTCGTCGCCGAGCGCACCGACACCGGCGAGACGGTGGAGCTGACCTGCGGGTTCCTGTTCTCCTGCAGCGGCTACTACCGCTACGACCACGGCTACGAGCCCGAGTTCGCCGGCGCGGACGACTTCCGGGGCACGATCGTGCACCCCCAGTTCTGGCCCGAGGACCTCGACTACGCCGGCAAGCGCATCGTCGTCATCGGCAGCGGGGCCACCGCCGTCACCCTCGTCCCGTCCCTGGCCCCGACCGCCGGGCACGTGACCATGCTCCAGCGGTCGCCGTCGTACATCACCGCCCTGCCGGCCAAGGACCCGCTGGCCAACCTGGCCCGCCGCAGCCTGCCCGCCGCGGTGTCGGGGCCGCTCGTGCGCTGGTACAAGGCGCTCACCACGCAGGCCTTCTTCCAGGTCAGCCAGCGCTTCCCCGAGACGATGAAGCGCGTGCTGCGGCAGGGCGTGCGGCGCCAGCTCCCCGAGGGCTACGACGTCGACACCCACTTCGCGCCCAGCTACAACCCGTGGGACCAGCGGCTGTGCCTCGTGCCCAACGGCGACCTGTTCCGGTCGATCCGCGCCGGCGACGCCTCCGTCGTCACCGACCACATCGAGCGCTTCACCGAGAACGGCGTGCTGCTCGCCTCGGGCACGGAGCTGCCGGCCGACATCATCGTGACGGCCACGGGGCTGGAGCTGCTGTTCCTCGGCGGGATCGCGCTGAGCGTCGACGGCCGGCCCGTCGACGTCCCCAACACGCTGGCCTACAAGGGCATGATGCTCGAAGGCGTCCCCAACCTGGCCATGGCCGTCGGGTACGTCAACGCGTCGTGGACGCTGAAGTGCGACCTGACCTGCCGGTACGTCGTGCGCCTCCTCAACCACCTGCGGGAGCGGGGCCTGCGCCAGTGCACCCCGGTCAACAGCGACCCCACGGTCACGCCGTCGCCGTTGCTCGGCCTCACGTCGGGCTACGTGCAGCGGTCGCAGCACACCTTCCCCAAGCAGGGGTCGCGGTTCCCGTGGCGGGTCCACCAGAGCTACCTGCGCGACTACCAGGCCCTGCGCCTGCGGGGCGTCGAGGACGACGCGATGCAGTTCTCCAACCCGGTCCCGGCGGGCGTGCGGTAGGCGAGCCGCTCGGCCGCCCCACCCCCTCCTGGCTGTCAGGCCACGAAGTCGGCGATGAGGCCGGCCAGCTCCACCGGCCTGTCGCCCTGGACGCTGTGGCCGGCGTCGGCCACGTGCTCGACGCGGGCATCGGGCCGGCGCCGGAGCAGCTCCGCCTCGTCGGCGTCGTCGACGACCGACTGGGGGAGCATGCCCCGCACCAGCATCAGCGGCCCCGGGTAGTGCGATACGGCGTCCCACAGCGACCCGAAGTCGGGGTGACCGGCGCCGGCGGTGCCCGCGCCCGCGACGGCCGTGAGCCGGTGGCGGGCGTAGCGCCACACCCAGGTCCCGTCCTCCCGCTGCACCGCGTTGTGGAGGATGCCCCGCCGCAGCGAGGCCTCGCTGCGCGTCGGGTTGAAGGCGATCGTGCGGGCCAGCAGGTCGTCGAAGCTGTCGAAGCTCTCCGGCCCGTTGATGAAGGCGATGATGCCCGACGCCTTGGTCCCGTCGACACCGGGCGTGACGTCCACGAGCACCAGGGACGCGACCAGGTCGGGGGCGTGCGCGGCGAGCGCCAGCGCCGTCATCCCGCCGAGCGACATGCCGACGACCGCCCGCGCCCCGGGGGCCAGGGCGCGGATCGCCTCGGCCACGTCGACCGCGTTGCTCGCCGGACCGAGGGCGCCGTCGTGCCCGCCGTCGGAGTGGCCGTGCCCCGGCAGGTCGATGGCCACCAGCGGCCGGTCGAGGGCGAGCGCCACCGTGTCCCAGGTGTGGGCGTTCTGGGCGCCGCCGTGCAGCAGCACGATCTCGGGCTCGTCCTCGCCCCACACCAGGGCGCTGAGCCGCCGTCCGGGCTCGACCTCGACTGCGGTCCGGCGCACCGCCGGTGGGCCGTCGTAGGGCAGGCCGAACTCCGCCGCGTTCTCGTGGAAGTAGGCGAACTCGTCGTAGGGCACCCGCTCGATCGGAGACATGCGGCCAGCATGCCCGGTCCCGCCCCCGTCCGCCCCGTCCGCCCCGTCCGCCCCGTCCCGCCCTGTCCCGACCTGCCCCGTCCCGTTCTGGCCCGGCGGCGCCGGGCATCG
>DASSGC010000530.1:0-3447 GCA_035693765.1 Acidimicrobiales bacterium | reverse complement strand
GACGAGCCACCGGCCGCCGTCGCCGCTTCGAGGCGCTCACGGTGGGCGGCCACGTACCCGAGCGGGTTGATCAGGGTCGTCGAGGTCGTGGTCACGATGTTGACGCCGGCTGCGAGGATCCGCTCGTAGTCGGCGATGGCACCGGCGTCGCGCTCGGGGCCGCTGGCGGCGTAGATCACGCAGTCCGGCTCCAGCGCGAGGAGCGCATCGACGTCGTTGGTCGTCAGCACGCCGTTGGGCACCCCGTTGGCGAGCTCGCCGGCGTCCTTGCCGATCTTGTCCTCGGAGTGCACCCAGACCCCGACGAGGTCGAGGTCGGGCCGCTCGTTGGCGGCGACGATCGACAGCCGGCCGATGCCCCCGGTCGACCACACCACGACGCGCTTGGCGTCCGCTGACGTTGCTTCACCCATGGTCGCTCCCCTCCTGCGGGCGGACGGGGAGGTACCCCCACCCGCGCACGCTTGCCGTGTGGGCCATCTGCCCTCGATCGATGTCGACGTCCCACGCCGACCAGCGCCGCAGGATCTCCTCCAGCGCGACGCGCCCTTCGAGCCTCGCCAGCGCCGCGCCCAGGCAGAAGTGCAGCCCGAACCCGAAGGCCAGGTGGGGGCCTTCGTCACGGTGCAGGTCGAAGCGTTCCGGTTCGGTCCAGTGGCGTCCGTCGCGATTGGCAGCAGCGTTCAGCAGCAGCATCACCGAACCCTCGGGGACCACGGTGCCGTGCACCTCGACGTCGTGCTGCACGTACCGGGCCTGGACCGGAGACGGTGACTCGAGCCGCAGGATCTCCTCGATGGCGTTCGGGACGAGCGAGGGGTCCTCGACCAGCAGCCGCCGCTGGTCGGGGTGCTGGGCGAGCAGCTGCATCGTGAAGCCGATGAGGCGGGTGGCGGTCTCGTTCCCGGCGCCGGCCACCATGCTGGCGTAGACCACCACCTCGTCGCGGGTGAGGGGGCGGCGGGAGCCGTCCGGCTCGTCGACCTCGGCGTTCAGCAGCTCGGTCATCAGGTCGTCGCCGGGGTTGGCGGCCCGCCAGTCGACGTAGTCGCCCAGGACGGTGAGCACCGTGTCGAAGGACGACGCGTCGAAGGCGACCGGGGTGCCGTCGGTGGTGATGGCGTCGTCGGTGCTCTTGCGGTACTCGTCCTGGATGTCCTCGGGGATGCCGAAGAGCAGGCCGATGGTGCGCAGCGGGACCTCGATCCCGAACTCGCTGATGACGTCGAACTCCTCGCGGCCATGGAGCGCGTCGAGGGCGTTGGCGCAGTAGCCGCGCACGAGCGGTTCGAGGTCGAGCATCCGCTTCGGCGTGAACACCCGGGACAGCAGCGCCCGGTGGGCGTCGTGGATCGGCGGGTCCTCCCACAGCAGGATGCCCGGCGGGATCTCCACGCGGGCGCTCACGACATCGAGCACGGTGCCGCGGCCGGAGCGGTAGGTGTCCCAGTCGAGCAGCGCCGGCTTCACGTCGTCCCACCGGCTCAGTGCGTAGAACTCGAGCTCCTCGTTGCGGTAGAGGGGCGACTCGTCGCGGAGCCTGGTCCAGGTGGGGTACGGATCGACGTCGATGGCCAGGTCGTACGGGTCGTAGCGCACAGCGGATTCAGGGGTGTGCGTGGTCACGGGTCAGTCGCCGCCGTGGAGGGGTTGGTTCTCGATGTGGGGGAACAGCTGCTCGGTGGGCCCTGCGGTGACGTCTCCCCGCAGCTTCGTGGCGAGGTGGGGCGCGAACACACCGAGGTACAGCACGTGCCCGACCACCACGACGGCGCCGGCCGAGAGCAGCCCGGAGCGCAGGCGGTTGGAGGTCCGACGGTCGGCCCACGCCTCGATCACGTTCCGGCCCTCCTCGTCCGTCCGCCCCAGGAGGTAGGCGAAGACGCCCATCTGCAGCGCCATGGCGACGGCGTCGTACACGGGGTACTGGTGCTTGGTGCCCTCGAAGAGGGCGAGGCCGGGGATGACCCGCCCGTAGTAGAAGACCCCGAGCCGGGCACCGAGCCCGCCGTTGAACAGCAGCGCCCAGACGAACCCGACGGCGATGCCGACGGTGAGGAGGGTCTGGGGGCGACGCCACCCGAACTTCGCGGCCGCCCGCTTCCCGAGCGTGGCGCCGAGCACGGCGGGCACCCCGAAGTAGGACATGTAGCCGATCGGCACCGACGACGGCAGGCCGCCGCCCCACGTCATGTTCATCGGCCACCACGACGGCATGCGAGGGATCGCTTCGGGGAACTGCGCGTACATCGCCCAGTCGTAGGGCGCCTCGATCCACGAGATCGAGAGCGCCGACAGGCAGACGAGCAACAACGGGTGCAGGCGCCCACGTCGCCGGCTCAGGACGACGCCGGCGACCACCAGCCCGATCCCGCCGACGTAGGCGAAGGCGATCGACGCCGTGAGCAGCGGGGTCAGGCCCTCGTCGGTCACCGGCGCTCGCCCGGCTCGTCGGATCGCCATGCCTCGGGGTCGAAGCGCAGCACCAACGCGTAGATCAACGCGATGAGCCCGAAGAGCGTCCCGAGCATGATCAGCTGCCCCATCGCCACACCCCCTAAGATGGTGTCGACTACCTTAACCAGGCGAAGATTGTGGGCGCTACCCGATGAAGTCTCCCCCTGCTGCGAAGACGACACGTCGGCCACGCGGCGAGCCTCGTCGCCTCCTGCTCGAGGCAGCACGTGAGCTGTTCGGACGGCAGGACTACCGCGGCACCACCACGCGTGAGATCGCGGATCGCGCCGGCGTGTTGGAGCACCTCCTGTTCCGGAACTTCGGCTCGAAGGCCGCCCTCTTCCGGGAGGCCTTGGTCACCCCGTTCGTCGACGTCGTCGAATCGTTCCAGGCCTCCTGGCCGACGATTCGCGGGAACGCCAACGAAGAAGACGTCGCCAGCGACCTCCACGGCACGCTCTACGACCTCTTCGTCGGGAACCGCGGGTTGGTCATGACGCTCCTCGCCGCAGATGCGCTGAGCGAGGAGGAGCTCGCCGAGATCGGCATCCACGACATCCGGCGGGCCGTCGCCGTCCTCGGCCGCCTGGGCTCAGAGGGCGTCGACATCAAGGGCCTCCGCTCGGGCGACTACGACCTCGCCGCCCAGGCGACCGTCGCCATGATCGCCGGCATGGCTGCCTTCGGAGCGACCCTCTTCGACGGCAAGCCGCCCACGCGCGACGAGATCGTCGAGGAGCTGACCCAGATGACCCTGCACGGCTTCCTCCACCGCTAGGACCACACATGAGCCCCGACATCCACTTCGACATGTACGACCGCGAGATCTATGCCGACCCCTATCCGATGTTCGAACGGATGCGGAACGAAGCGCCGCTGTACTTCAACGCCGAGTACGACTTCTGGGCGGTGAGCCGCCACGAGGACGTGGCCCGAGTGCTCAGCGAGCGGGACACGTTCAGCTCGGCCAAGGGCGGCGTGTACCACATC
>DASSGC010000529.1:0-4599 GCA_035693765.1 Acidimicrobiales bacterium | reverse complement strand
GAGGAGGTTCCCCACGTAGCCGCGATGCGCTTGCAGGCTCACCAGAAGGTCGCTGGGGGGAGTGGACGTGTAGGACCGGCAGAGTCGGTCGACGGCTCGCCCGATCGCCTCGAGCGTGGCCTGGCCGGTGTCGGATGCTTGCACCCGCCGGACCAGCTCCAGGGCGTCAAGATCACCGACATCGGGCACTTGCACCGTCGTCCAGCCATCGCCGGGGGCCGATCGATTGTCGGCCAGCAGCACGGCCAGGTCGTCGACGCTGACCCCCAATGCCTCGGCGAGCGCCTTGTGCTGCCATGGCCGCGGCGTCGACTCGCCGCGTTCCCAGCGGGCGACGGTCGACACAGCGGTGCTGCCCCGGCCGGTGCCGCGAAACTCGTCGAGACGCGCAGCGAGCGCCTCCTGCGTCAGGCCGAGCGTCCGCCGGCGGGCTACGAGTCCTTCGCGTGCCGTTCGACCAGCGTAGCGATGCCGATGCGCTGCGAACGCGCAGCGTTCGCCCGCTCTCCGCTCTGGTCGACTGCTCCTGCTCGTCGTTGACTCCCTCCGATCAGTGCGGACGAGGAGAGCGGATGATGCGTCTGGGGGAAGCAGTTGCCGAGTACCGGGAGACGAGAGAGCGGGTCCGGTGGATGACCGACGTCCGTCTTCTCGCCATTGAACGCAGAGCACGGCGACGCGCCGGGGACGGCGACATCGACGTCGAGGAGGTCGTCAGACTCGCCGCCATCCGTGACGAGTTGGAGGCCCGGGGACACCATCTCCGGCCCGTGCGTCGGCGGCAGCCATGAATGCCGTGCTGGTCATCGGGGCGGCCGTTGTGGCGGTCGTCCGTGTGTTCGTGCTGCGGGTGTACGTGATCAACCGGCAGGACGAGCGGGAGTCACAGAGCGAGCGAGAGCGAGTGCGGCGTGGGGTGGTGGTCGGCAGCAAGCCCGACGCCCGCCGAGCGCCCGGCAGGGGTCAGATCTGCGCGTCGAGGAAGCCGAGCGCGGCGTCGATGAACCCGAAGTCCTTGGGCGTGGCGAAGTGGTCGACGCCGCGCAGCGGGCAGAAGCTGGCGTCGGGCAGGGCCTCGACCAGGGGGTCGGCGGGCCCGGCGAAGTCGCGGTCGCCCAGCACCACCAGCACGGGGCAGGTGACCTTGCCGAGCACGGCGGCGTCGAGCGGTGGCCGGGGGCTGCGGATGCACGCCGCCAGCGCCTCGCGGTCGGCGCCGGGCTGCGCGGCGAGGCCGGCGAAGTACTGGGCCATCGGGTTGGCCGGGTCGCCGTCGCCCTCGATGGCGCGCGCCACGAGGTCGGAGCCGCTGTCGCGGAACAGGTTGGCGCCGACGCCCGCGACGACGATCCGTCCGAACCGGCCGGGGTCCTCGGCCGCCAGCGTGAGGACGACCCGGGCGCCGAGCGAGAAGCCGACGGCGTCGACCGGGCGATCGGGCAGCACGGCCGCCACCTCGGCCTCCAGCGCGCCATAGGCGGCGGGGTCGTGCGGTTTGGCGGCGTCGCCGTGCCCCAGCAGGTCCGGGGCGATGACCGTGCGGCCGGCGTCGCCGAGCAGGTCGATCCAGCCGTTGTCCCCCCACGTGCGGGCCGCGGAGGTGGCGAATCCGTGGACGAGCAGGACCGGTGCGTCGCGCATGGGCGCCGTTTCTATCCGATCGTCGCCACGGCACGCCCGTTCGCCTGCGCCCCACGACCCGCCCGCACCGCGCCGCGGAGGGCCGATCGGCCCTGGCCGGCGGCCCGTGGGCGCGGCACCGTGAGGGGGTGGAGGTGGTGCGGAACGCTCCGCCAGCCGAGGCGACCGGCCCGTCACGCGCGTCACGCCCGGGTCGCCGGGCGCGGCGGGCGGCGCTCGGCGCGCTCGCGGCCGTCGCGGGTGCCCTGCCGGCCCTCGCGTTCCCGGAGCCCGGCCTGTGGTGGCTCGGTCTCGTGGGGTTCGTCCCGCTGCTGTTGCTGATCCGGTCCGCGGCCACGCCCCGCGGGGCCATGGTCCGGGCCTGGCTGGGCGGGTCGGCGTTCATGCTGGCCGCCCACCACTGGCTGGTCCCCACCGTGGGCGTGTTCACCCTGCCGCTCGCCGTCGTGTTCGGCGCGCCGGTCGCCCTGTGGGGCCGCGCCGCCTGGCACCTGATGCGGTCGGCGACCAGCCCGGCGCGGACCCTTCGGGCCGCGGTCGTGCTGGCAGGCGGCTGGGTGCTCGTCGAGGCGCTGCGGTCGTGGGATCGGCTCGGCGGGCCGTGGGACCTGCTCGGTGCCAGCCAGTGGCGGACCCGCTGGCTGCTGGCGTCCGCCGCGCTCGGCGGCGTGTGGCTGGTGAGCTTCGGGCTCGTCGTCGTCAACGTCGCGGTGGCGGGTGCGGTGGCGCCCGGCGTCCCGGCTCGCGCCCGGATCGCGGCCGCGGGGCTGGCGGTGCTCACGCTCGCGGCTGCGGGCCTGTGGTCGGCCACCCGGCCGGATCTGGGCACGGGCGCGACCGTCCGGGTGGTCGGGGTGCAGCCGGGCGTGATCCACGAGGTCGGACCGCGCTTCGCAGCCAGCGAGGCCGCGACGGCCCGGGTGGGGTCGCTCCACCCCGATCTCGTGGTCTGGGGGGAGAGCAGCGTGGGCCTCGATCCCCGGGAGGAGACCGGGTACCTGCGGCGGATCGAGGCCGCCGCCCGCGCCGCCGGGGCCGACATCCTGGTGAACGTCGACGCCCGGCGGGCAGCAGGCGAGGGCATCTACAAGACGGCGCTGCTCGTCGGCCCGGACGGTCCCCGCGGCAGCTACGACAAGATGCGGCTCGTTCCCTTCGGGGAGTACGTGCCGCTGCGGCGCGTGTTCGCGTGGGTCGAGTCGGTCTCGCGCGCCCCCGGGGAGGACCGCCGCCGCGGCGACGGGCTGGTGCTGCTGGAGACGCGCGGGCTGATGCTCGGCCCGCTCATCTGCTTCGAGTCGGCGTTCCCCGACATGGCCCGCCGCCTGGCGGGGATGGGGGCCGACGTGATCGTCGTGCAGTCGTCGACCTCGACCTTCCAGCAGAGCTGGGCGCCCGAGCAGCACGCCAGCCTGGCCGCCGTCCGGGCCGTGGAGACCGGCAGGCCGGTGGTCCACGCCACGCTCACCGGTGTGTCGGCGGGCTTCGACGCCACGGGCCGCCGGCTGGTGTGGCTCGGCACGTCCGAGCGCGGCACCTACGTGGCCGACCTGCCGCTGGCCCGCGGCCGCACGCCCTACGTCCGGTACGGGGACTGGGTGGTGGTGGCGTCCGTCGTCGTCGTGGCCGCCGCCCTCGGCCCGGCGGGCTGGCGGCGCGCCCGCTCAGCCCGCCTCGGGAGCCGTCTCCTCTAGCTCCCGCCCGCGCGTCTCGGGCACCGCCGCCAGGAGGACCGCGGCGAGCGCGGCGGGGATGCAGACCCACGCCATGGCCGCCCCGAAGCTGCCCGTGGCGTCGGCCACGGCCCCGGCGAGGAGCAGGCCCGAAGAGGCGCCCAGCACCCCGGCCACCACGAGCCAGCCCGCCACCGACGCCCGGGCCGAGGTCGGGAACAGCTCGGCCGCCAGGGCGATGGCCGGGGTGGCGTAGGCGGCGCCGACGAGGACGCCGATCAGGTAGCCGGCCACGAGCGCCGGGACCGGCCCGAGGTAGGTCACGACGCCGGCCCCGCACAGCGCGACCAGCGCGACGGCGGCCGTCGGCCGGCGCCCGACCCGGTCGGACAGGTAGCGGCCGGCCACCAGGCCCGCCAGGCCGGCCGGCGCAGCCGCCACCACGAGCGCCCCGGTGACCGCGGTCGAGACGTCGAGCACGTTCTCGGCGTAGACGAACAGCAGGGTGTTGGCCGGCCCGGTCACCAGCCCGCTGGCGAACGCGAGCCCGGCCAGCGCCGCGAGGCGGCCGCGCCGTCCGCTCTGCACGGCGCCGAGCACCGGCGCCGGGCGGACCGCGGTGGCGGCGCCGAAGCGGGCGGGCTCGGTGACCCGGCGGGCGGCGACCGCCACGAGGCCGAGGGGGAGGAGCGACAGCGCGAAGACGGCCCGGAACCCCAGCCCCGACCCCAGAACCGCCCGCAACACGGCCACGGCGCCCGCCCCGAGCCCGTAGGCGGCCGACATGAGCGCGATCGCCCGGGCCCGGTCGTGCACGCTGGTGTGCTCCGCCGCCATGACCTCGCCGACGGTGTCGGTCGCGGTGAGCAGCGGCCGGGCCAGGGCGAACAGGGCAACGAACCACCAGTAGCCGGGGCTGGCGGCCGCGGTGACGACGGCGAGCAGCCCGAGCGTCGCCCAGGTGAGCATCGAGCGCCGCCGACCCCACCGGTCGGCAAGACCGGCGAGCGGCAGCGCGGCGAGCGCCGAGAGGCGGATCGCCGCCAGGCCGGTGCCGAGCACCGTGCCCGGCAGCCCCGCCTGCTCGGCCACGGTGTCGCCGTCGCGCAGCCGCCCGAAGTGCTCGGCCACGTCGGCCAGCGCCGCCGCCGGGCTGAACTGCGCGAACCCGGCGGCGGCCATGACCAGTGCGATCCCCAGCACCGGCGGGTCGAGCCAGCCGTGCAGCCCGAGCCGGGCGCCCGGTGCCGGTGCGGCCGTACGCTCGTCCATCCGGTCGTCCACG